>JAEDMD010000216.1 GCA_016303195.1 Oscillospiraceae bacterium
TCTATTTCAGATTTTGGGTTTTCTTCGACTGCACATTTCTTGACAATTCCAGTCAAAAATGTGGAATATTTTATGATTTGATATAATTTTATATAAAAATGATTGATTTGTGTATGGATTTTTCTGAAAGAATGTGATATAATTACTCCTATTCGGCATTAGTATCCCTTAGTGGTCATTAAAAGGCATTTAGAACCCGATTCTACGATGTTTTTCGTGGTAGAGAACTTTGAAATCGCGCTATTTCGTAAAACTCAAAAAATAGCCCAAATTAAAATTTTGGGTAGAAATTTGGTAGAACCCTACCGCCGTCAAGGTTGGTAGAAAGCTGGTAGAAAACCTAAAACAAACGGTAGAAAGCCTGTTGACAAGCCAAAAACTGAATAATGGAAAAAGCGGACAGTGTTTCATAACAGAAGCGCTGTCCGCTATTTTTATGCCCAAAATTGAATATCGTACATCGCTTCTCAGCAATGGGGAGCGATTTTTTGTTTTCAGAAGAAATTTGTCAAGGAGGTCTTTCTATGCCAAACCCTATCGAGATCAGTCTGCTCGACTATCATTTTGAAGCTGCCGCCTGCGATGCGGTTCTGACCGTTATGCTCAACAAGTCTGATAGGGACTACTCCACAGCCGATGAGCTGTGTCAGGTCAAGGAGCTTGCACGCTTCAGCTATGAGGAGATCGGAGCCGCCGTGAATGAGCTGTACAGGAGAGGTTTCCTCCTTGAAGTCAAAAAGCCGTATGGCTATGTCTATGCGGTCAATAAGCTCCGAATATCAAACATGGAATTTGTGTACGGCGCGTAAGCTGAGGTGAGAGAAATGGACAAGAAAAGAGAGAAAAAGACAATAGCCGATACCGTTTGCCGTGTTCATCGGTCAGGTGGCTATGCCGTCCTGAGCAACTGCTTTGTGCGGTCGGTCAGGATCGGCTGTGATTCGATAGCTCTGCTCGGCAAGATCATGGACTTGCCGCCTACATGGAATTTCACCATTGCGGGACTTGTGGCGATCTGTAAGGACGGCGAAACGGCAGTCAGGTCACAGCTTGCGGAGCTTGAAGAATGGGGCTATGCGAAAAAGGTCTTGCAGAAGCCTAACGAGAACCCTACCGGACAGTTCCGCTATGTCTATGATTTCTACGAATACTCCGAGAAAGATGATTCTATCCCGAAGTATGACATTGAAATGGAGACTTTCACAGCGGATAACGCTACTCTGATGCGTGTCAAAAAGGACAGCAATTTTACAATGGTAAGCGGCAAACTCCTGAGAAGCAACGAGATCAGAAACAAACTGATAGGCTTTATGCTCAAAGTTCTTTCCCTGCCGAATAGCTGGCGGTTCTCCATGCCTGGTCTGCAAGCGATATGCAAAGAGGGCAAGACCGTCGTCCACAATGCCGTGAACAAGCTGATCGACATGGGACACCTCGTCCGCACTAAGCTGCTGTCAAACGAGAGCATGAACGGTCATTTTGAATATGTGTACAGCTTTTTCGATAAGCCTTTGAGCAAGGACGAAGCGGTAGAGCTTGAAGCCGAAACAAGGCGTAAGGCGATAACTGTCCGTGAGGGCGGTAGGGCTGATAGTGCTGTTTCTTCTTCGGCTGAAAAACAGCAGGTGGAAAACCCGTATCTGGACAATCCGCCTACTGAAAATCCGCAGTCTGCAAATCACGGTCAATATAATACAAAAGACAAAATACAAAAAAATCAATTATTGAGTGATAAATCCTCTATCATTCCTTCTGCGCCCAAAAGCCAAGTTTTCAACAATGTGACTGTTGAAAATTCTGTTGAAAGACAGAATGACGGATATAACGCAGAAGAAAGAGAGATTTATACAGAGATCGTCAAGCGGAATATCAGCTACGGTTATTTCGGAGACTGGCTCTGTCAGGACGGGCGTGACGGCTACAAAGAGGCTGACAACATTGTCGGCTTCATCGTGGACGAAATATGTTCCCCTCTGCCCTACACCACGCTGAGAGGGCAAAACTTCCCAAGAAGCGTTATAAAGTCCAAAATGCTGCAAGCGGATATTTACATCGTCGAGAGCGTCCTTGTGAAAATGGCTCAGGTCGATGGTATCAAGGATTTCCGCAAATACTTCATCAGCACACTCTACAACGAGGTTCTGACATATCATTTCAACGAAGGCTGCGAGAGCCGCTGGGCTGCCTATGCGGTTGCCCGTGACTTCGGCTATGCGGTCTGAATGAAAGGTGGTGATGTAACTATGCCCAAGAATCCGTCCTTCGATGAGGTTAATGCACTTTTCCGCAGCTTCCACGGCGAACTTGAATCAATCGTCATGGATATGCTCGGTGATAAGGTGAGCTATAACCTCATGAGCTGCGTTTTCATTGACCTCGATGAAACGCAGGAGGAATATCACAACAGGCTCGCAGAGCTTTACGGAAAGGATGGTGAAAACGATGGCTAAGACGATTGCTACACAATACGGCGAGTTTCTGAACTACGACAATCTTGTCCGAATCGGTATTGAGATGAATTGGGACGATGCTGAGCCGGACGAGGACGGCATTATCACGCCCGATTATGAGATGATCGGAATGGACACCAGCGGCAATAAGATTCCGATGGGCAACTATGCGACACCGGAGGAAGCAGAAGCCGCACTCAAAGACCTCCATGACTGGCTGGCTGTTGAAGCCTATGCGGTCTATGAGGTCAAGCCGGGCGGTGAAGCATAATGTCGTCCGACTTTGAAAGCGGTGCTAAGAAAACCATCGATATTTCTATCAAGGCTGAAAAAATGACTGCCGATGTGCTGAAAAGTGCTTTGCAGGAGTTCATGTCGGGCAAGGCTGAGAAAAAGGGGCGAATGACCTACAAGCAGTTGCAGGAAAAGTCCCCGTCCAAGCTCGACAGCATTGAGGTTTCAGACCGAAATATTGGGGATTTCCTGAAAACCGCACGGAAATACGATGTGGATTTTGCTCTGAAAAGAGATAAAAGCACCTCGCCGCCTACCTATCATGTTTTCTTTTCCGCTGCCAAAACAGAGGATTTCAAGAGAGCATTTTCAGAGTATGTCGGCAAGGGACAGGGCAAGACACAGAAGCGTGGTGAGTTCACCCGTGAGCAGATGCAGCAGCAGGCTCAGAAGATCAGGAACAAACCTCGCAAACAGAAACAGAGAGAGAAAACAAGGGAGAACAGACGGTGATCTACAACCACTTCCAGCCTGCACCCGTTCCACGGGCAAGGGGCGATGATATTTTTACGGCGATTTTTGATGCCGATACCAACAGAAAGGAAAGGTCTGCGAATTGCAGATCGACACGAGAAAACTCAAAAAGCTGATCATCAAGGCTGTTCCCTATGTCGCTTTCTCTTATGTGGGCAACCTGATCGGCTTTGCGTACCGTACCGCTGAGGGCAACGGATTTCAGGAGAAAATCCTGCCCTTCATGAGCAATCTCGGTGTGGCGTTTGCACGAATCTTTCCCAGTTTACACCCGTTTGATCTTCTTTTCGGCTTGGGTTTAGCGGG
>JAEDMD010000217.1 GCA_016303195.1 Oscillospiraceae bacterium
AACTTTACGTCATTTTCGTCTATATACTGTAAAATTTCGTTTTCGGAATAAATCATGATATCCTCCGTTAAAGATTAGTATAGCCCATGAGGAAGCGGTCAGCTTCAGCGGCTGAATCCCTGCCTTCACGGATAGCCCTTACTACAAGAGACTGACCGATGTGCATATCACCTGCGGTGAAAACTTTTTCCACATTTGTTGAGAAACGGCTTTTTTCAGTCTTGACAGAACCACGTTCGCCGATCTCGACACCGAAAGCCTCAGCGATGTATCTCTGACATCCAACAAAACCTGCGGCGATCAGACAGAGTTCACATGGAAGTATCTCCTCACTGCCTTCGATCTCTTTGGGGATCTTTCTGCCGCTTGCCTCGTCGGTGACAAAATCCAGCTTAACAATCTTAACAGCCGACAGACAGCCGTTTTCGTCCTTGATGAACTCCTTGACGGTGGATGTGTAGATTCGTGGGTCATGTCCGAAAACAGCGATAGCTTCTTCCTGACCGTAATCGGTCTTGCATACTCTCGGCCACTGCGGCCACGGATTGTTTTCGGCTCTCTCGTCGGGGAGTTTCGGCATCATTTCGATCTGCACAACGGACTTGCATCCGTGACGGACAGCAGTTCCGACGCAGTCATTACCTGTGTCGCCTCCGCCAATGATAACTACATTTTTATCCTTTGCGGAGATGTATTTTCCGTCGGTCAGGTCAGAATCGAGGAGACTTTTGGTTGTAGCTTTAAGGAAATCAACAGCAAAGTATATTCCATCTGCATCACGGCCCTCAGCCTTGATATCTCTTGGCTGGGATGAACCGCAGGCGAGGATGACTGCATCAAAACTGCCGAGTATTTCCTGCGCTGAAATATCCCTTCCAACATCGGTGTTCGTCCTGAATTCCACGCCCTCAGCTTCCATGAGATCGGTGCGGCGCTTGATGATGTGCTTTTCCAGCTTCATGTTGGGGATGCCATACATGAGAAGTCCGCCTGCACGGTCAGAACGCTCAAAAACAGTAACATTGTGGCCGCGCTTATTGAGAGTATCCGCTGCCGCCAGACCTGACGGGCCCGAACCTATGACAGCGACTTTTTTACCGCTTCTTACAGATGGTATCTGCGGCTGTATAAGACCGTTTTCAAAGCCGTATTCTATTATGGAATTTTCGTTTTCCTTTGTGGTGACGGGACTGCCGTTGAGTCCGCATACGCAGGCTTTTTCGCATAATGCGGGGCAGACCCTTGAAGTGAATTCGGGGAAATTATTGGTCATGAGCAGACGTTCGAGAGCCGGCTCCTTATGACCGTGATAAACAAGATCGTTCCATTCCGGGACGAGGTTATTCAGCGGACAGCCCGACATCATTCCGCAGAGCATCCTGCCGTTCTGACAAAACGGAACTCCGCAGTCCATGCACCGTGAAGCCTGTTCACGGCGCTTATCCTCACTGAGCGGGATGTGGAACTCATTGTAATTTTTTATTCTGTCAAGAGGTGAGACAGCTTCGTTCTCAGTTCTGACGAATTCAAGAAAAACTGTTGCCTTGCCCATTGCTCATGCCTCCTTTTTTACAGCGAAAAATGCTTCGATCTCAGCCTGTTCGCTGTCCATGCCTTTTTCTTCAAATTCAAGGACTGTACGGCGTATCTTAGCGTAATCGTGTGGGATTATCTTCTTGAAGCGTGGGATATATTCCTCAAAGTTTTCAAGGATATGCTTAGCCTTAGCCGAACCCGTTGCTTCTGCGTGTTCTTCGATAAAGCCTTTAAGTTCGAGAATATCAGCCTTTTCGGAAAGAGTTTCCAGTGAAACGAGAGACTTGTTGAGCCTCATGTAAAGGTCACGTTCTTCATCGAGAACATAGGCGATGCCGCCTGACATACCTGCGGCGAAATTCTTTCCTGTACGTCCGAGGATAACAGCACGTCCGCCTGTCATATATTCACAGCCGTGATCGCCTGTACCTTCACATACAGCGACCGCACCTGAGTTTCTGACACAGAAACGTTCACCTGCAATGCCGTTGATGAAGGCTTTTCCTGAAGTTGCGCCATAGAGTGCGACATTTCCCACGATGATATTTTCATCGGCTTTAAAGCCCGATGTTTGCGGCGGATAGAGAACAAGTCTGCCGCCGGAAAGCCCTTTTCCGAAATAGTCATTGCTGTCACCGCAAAGTCTGAGAGTAAGCCCTTTTGGAATGAATGCACCGAAGGACTGACCGCCGCTTCCTGTGCAGTTGACAGTATATGTGTCATCGGCAAGAGTATTTTCGCCGTGTATCCTTGTAATTTCAGCACCGAACAGAGTTCCGACCGAGCGGTCTGTATTTACAACATCAATGGAGACAGAGGATGGAATACCTTTTTTCAAGGCATTGCCCATCTTTTTCATTATAACACATTTGTCAACGGTCTTGTCAAGTTCAAAGTCATAAACGTCAGCCGCATCAAAATGCTGTTTGCTGTCACTTGATGAATTGCCGAGTATTGCTGAAAAATCAATTCCGTGAACATCCTTTTTCGGAGTGAGAAGATCAGTGCGTCCTACCAGTTCATCAACGGTGCGAATGCCCAGCTTAGCCATATATTCACGAAGTTCCTGAGCGATGAAGTGCATGAAGTTCACAATATACTCAGGCTTGCCACGGAAGCGCTTTCTCAGTTCGGGATTCTGAGTAGCAATACCCATCGGGCAGGTGTCAAGATTGCATACTCTCATCATGACACATCCCATAGTTACCAGCGGTGCAGTTGCGAAACCGAATTCCTCAGCACCGAGCAGAGCGGCAACGAGAACATCACGGCCTGTCATGAGTTTGCCGTCAGTTTCGATCCTTACCCTTGAACGCAGACCGTTGAGCATGAGTGTCTGATGAGCCTCAGCAAGTCCAAGTTCCCACGGCAGTCCTGCATTGTAGATTGAACTTTTGGGAGCAGCGCCCGTTCCGCCGTCATATCCTGAGATTAGGATGACCTGTGCGCCTGCCTTAGCAACACCTGCGGCAACAGTTCCGACACCTGCTTCTGAGACGAGCTTTACGGAGATGCGAGCCTTATCATTGGCATTTTTCAGGTCATAGATAAGCTGAGCGAGGTCTTCGATGGAGTAGATGTCATGATGGGGCGGAGGTGAGATAAGTCCGACACCTGCGGTAGAATGGCGGGTCTTTGCGATCCACGGATAGACCTTGCCTGACGGAAGATGTCCGCCTTCACCGGGTTTAGCGCCCTGAGCCATTTTTATCTGTATCTCGTCGGCGGAAACGAGATATTCGGAAGTTACACCGAATCTTCCCGAAGCCACCTGCTTGATAGCTGAACATTTATCTGATTTCAGACGTTCGGGACTTTCGCCGCCTTCGCCTGAGTTGGAGCGTCCGCCGATGCTGTTCATTGCAACAGCCATACACTCGTGTGCTTCCTGCGAGATAGAACCGTATGACATTGCACCTGTCTTGAATCTGCGGCAGATGCTCTCGACCGATTCGACTTCTTCTAAAGGAACAGCATTGCTTT
>JAEDMD010000015.1 GCA_016303195.1 Oscillospiraceae bacterium
TCCCCCTGACAAAGCAGTAAAGCAAGCGCAGCGAGGCTTTACGGACGTTTCTCAAGAAATATGCCTTACCACAAAAAAGTAAATGCTGTTGCCGTGAATTGGAAGTTCGGGTGCGGATATTAGCCGTTAGCTGTTAGCATACAGTTATTCATTATCCTCTTTTCATTACTTCATATTTTACCACTGAAAAGATTAAGAAATCTTTAAATCTGAATATTTTTATAAAAAAAATATATCCGACAGAAAATTTTTGATTTATATTTTACTCTTGCAATTCCGACAATTTTGTAATATAATAGTTATTGTTATAAAACAGTGAGATATTATGCAGGAGGGTCTTTTATGAATAATGAAATGAAGATAGGTTTTGATAACGAAAAATATCTGAAAATGCAGTCAGAGCATATCCGTCAGCGTATCGCTCAGTTCGGCGACAAGCTGTATCTGGAGTTCGGCGGAAAACTCTATGACGATTACCATGCTTCCCGTGTTCTTCCCGGCTTCAAGCCCGACAGTAAACTCCAGATGCTTCTCCAGTTAAAGGATGAGGCTGAGATAGTTATTGTCATCAATTCAGACGATATCGAGAAAAACAAGGTCAGAGGCGACCTCGGTATCACTTATGATATCGACGTTCTCAGACTGGTAAATGTATTTACAAAGATAGGACTCTATGTCAGCAGTGTTGTCCTCACCCGCTATGACAAACAGCCAAGTGCTGACGCTTTTCAGAGCCGTCTTGAATCAATGGGTATCAAAGTTTATCATCATTATAACATCAAAGGCTATCCGTCAGATATGGATACCATTATCAGCGACGAGGGCTACGGAAAGAACGATTATATTGAAACTTCACGCAGGCTGGTTGTTGTTACTGCACCCGGCCCCGGAAGCGGAAAAATGGCTACCTGTCTTTCCCAGCTCTATCATGAGCATAAGCGTGGCATCAACGCAGGCTACGCTAAATTCGAGACTTTCCCGATTTGGAACCTCCCCCTCAGACATCCTGTAAATATCGCATACGAAGCTGCTACTGCCGACCTCAATGATGTGAATATGATAGACCCGTTCCATCTTGAAGCATATGATGAAACTACTGTAAACTATAACCGTGATATTGAGATATTCCCTGTTCTCAACACAATGTTCGAGGAGATACTCGGTGAATCACCATATAAGTCACCTACCGACATGGGCGTTAATATGGCAGGTAACTGCATCATTGACGACGAGATAACCTGCAAAGCCGCAAGAGATGAAATAGTCCGCCGCTATTATGTTGCGCTCTGCGACCAGAAGAAAGGCCTTATTTCCGACGATGAAGTGATGAAGCTGAAACTCCTGATGAAGCAGGCAAATGTTACTCCTGAGTACAGAAAAGTCGTTGCGGCTGCACTGAAAAAAGAGGAGGAGACAGGCGGCCCTGCTGCGGCTATGGAGCTTCATGACGGAACTATCCTTACAGGCAAGACTTCCGATCTTCTCGGCGCTGTTTCCGCACTTCTGCTCAACGCACTGAAGCATTTCGCAGGCATTGACGATGAAGTCCTGCTGATGTCGCCTCACGTTATCGAGCCTATCATGGATCTGAAAGTAAACCACCTCGGCAACAACAATCCGCACATACATACCGATGAGACTCTCCTTGCGCTGTCTATCTGTGCAAATACCGACCCGAATGCAAAGAAGGCAATGGAGCAGATCTCGAAGCTGTGGGGATGTGAGGTCCACTCAACAGTTATTCTCTCACAGGTGGACGAGCGTATTTTCAAGCGTCTCGGAATCAATCTGACCTGCGAGCCGAAGTATGGCGATTGATAAAATTGCAAGAGCATAAGCATTGCCCCGAAGCGATAAGACATCGTTTCGGGGCATTTTCTCTTTCAGATCAAATTATCATAGTTCCGCCATCCTGTCTGATATTCAGCACCGTACAGCTTCCAATACCAAAAATCCGCTCCATTTCGCTGATGTAATCCCTTACAGTGTAAGTCGGTACGAATGCCTGTATCGTTCCCGCAAATCCTCCGCCGTGAACTCTCACCGCTCCGCTTCCTCCGAGGATACGCTTGCTTACGGCGACAGCAAGTGTCAACGATTGTGAAGTCGGGTCTTTCGGTGAATAGAGATTCTGCAAAAGCTCCGCCGATGATGCGCCTGATGCGTTCACAAGCTCGAAGAATTCCTCTGTATCGCCTTTTCTGAGCGCCTGTGCTTCAAGTGCGGCTCTCTCGCTGTCGGCAAAGAAATGGAACGCACGCAGCAGTTCACGGTCGTTGCAGACCTTGCGGAGATCAGGCAGTTTTTCATAGAATTCCTCCTCGCTGACCTCACGTAGATACTCGCATCCGAGTTCATTGGCAACGTGCTTCATTTCCCGTGAAATAGCGGAATAATCGTCGGAGAGATCAGCGTGGGAGCTTCCTGTATTTGTGATGCATATGCTGTAACCCAGCTTTGCAAAGTCAAAGTCGATCTTTTCAACAGCAGGGGAGTCGGTATCCTCAAAGTCAATGAAAGAAAATCCGCCAACCGAGCTGACAAGCTGATCCATCAAGCCGCTCGCCTTGCCGAAATAGACGTTTTCGGCATACTGACCGATCTGTGCAATTTCAACTGCACCTGCCTGACCGCCGTTGTAGTGAGTGTCGATTATAGTGCCGATGAGAACTTCAAATGCCGCAGACGATGAAAGTCCACTGCCCACGGGAACGGAAGAATCGGCAAAAACGCTGAATCCACCAATGCTTGTATCAAGTCCTGCAAAGCCTGCCGCAATGCCACGGATGAGGGCTTCGGTGGTTTCTTTTTCGTCCTCTTTGACTGAAAGATCATCCAGATGAACGGTACATTCGGGGCACTCTGCCGACGAAAAACGTATCACACCGTCAGTATTGAAAGCCACGAAAGCTATCATGTCAAGGCTGACAGCCGCCGCAAGTACGCATCCATGCTGATGGTCTGTATGATTGCCGCCTATCTCGGTTCTGCCTGAGGCGGAAAATACCTGTATATCGTCACATTCGGGGTATATCTTCGAGAAATTCTCAGCGGCGCTCATGTAGCGGATATGCTGGGCGAGGATGTTGTTTCTGCCGTAAAGTCGGGCAAACTGCTCGTCAAATCCGCCTGAATTGAGTTTATTGATGAATTCGTATATTGTCATATCTTTTTCCTTTCTGTCAGGTATTCGGTGATTATCGGACGAGCCGCTCTCATGTCCAAAGGCAGTCCGTGGCCTGTGGCAAGCCGTTTCGGGGATATTTTCAGTATCCGTTCAAGGGAGCGCTCCATCATTCTGAGAGAGGTGGCATGAGGCGTAACTTCGGGCTTTCCCCATATTGCCGTGAACGCATCTCCGCAGTAAAGCACATCCTCTGAGAGTATTCCCAGCGAGCCGAGTGTATGTCCGTACAGCGGCACAATATCCGCATTGTAGCCGAGAATACGCAGTATATTGCGGTTTTCGGTGCTTATCACAATGTCGGGACGGTACGGTCTGGTGCTGAATATCTTCATCTTTCCGCAGACATTCTGCTGGATGTTCCGCAGTTCGTATTTGCAGCGTGTTGCCCTGACGGGCTGTCTGTCGTAATGACCGATAAGCGGCAGGTCGTGACGGCTGAGAATGATCTCCGCACCAAGTTCTTCACGCAGTCTTGCGGCATTGAAATCATGGTCAACATGGGCATGAGTGAGAAAAATGTGCCTTATATTGAAGCTGTCCAGCCATTTGCGGAGATGGGGATAGGTCAGGTAAAATCCCGTATCTATGAGCATATCGCCGTTTTTGCCGTGGAGAACATAGCAGGTGACAGGACTTCCGCCCACGTACATACATATATAATTGATGTTTCCGATAGGAAAAGATGAGTTTGTTATTATTTTCATTATTGCTCCTTTAGTTGTCGGATTTTTGCTGTTTTTTTAATTATACACTATGGAGATGCCATCGTCCAGAAAATTTTGAAAATAGTATGTAGAAATATCGGTGGAAAATTAGTGCAGTTTCACGAAACAGCTTAAATTCACTTGACTTAATCAAAATTATATGATATAATTTAAGCACAGAATTAAGTCAAATCTTGCTTAAAAAGGAGATTTATCATGACAAGAATTAAGATGATAGGAAATCCGCTTCCGAATATGCCGTGGCAGGAGAAAACTGCTGACTGTACCGCTCCCGTGTGGAGATTTTCTGAAAATCCAATAATCCGCCGCAATCCGCTTCCCGAAGTGGCACGTATCTTCAACAGCGCTGTTATGCCCTATGAGGACGGTTTTATCGGTGTTTTCCGTGGTGAACAGCGTGACGGTATGCCTCACATTTACCTCGGCAGAAGCAAGGATGCCGTGAACTGGCAGTTTGACTCCGAAAAGATCCCTTTCACAACCGAAAACGGCGAGCCTCTCATGCCGATATATGCCTATGACCCACGGCTGGTCAAGGTGGAGGATACATATTATATAATGTGGTGTCAGGATTTCTACGGTGCGGCTATCGGAATGGCGAAAACTACCGATTTCAAGACATTTACAAGGATCGAGAACCCGTTTCTCCCATATAATCGCAATGCTGTGCTGTTTCCGAGAAAGATCAACGGCAATTTTGTTATGCTTTCCCGTCCCTGCGATAACGGTCACACTGCTTTCGGCGATATTTTTCTCAGTGAAAGCAAGGATATGGAATTCTGGGGACGGCACCGCCATGTGATGGGACGCTCCGATAACTGGTGGGAAAGCCTGAAGATCGGCGGCGGCGCTGCTCCTATCGAGACTGATAAGGGCTGGCTCATGCTCTATCACGGTGTTGTCAATACCTGCAACGGCTACGTTTACAGCATCGGTGCGGCTATTCTTGATATCAACGAGTCTTCGAGGGTGCTTCACCGATGTAAGAATTACATCCTCGCTCCCGAAGAATGGTACGAAGAAAGAGGATTCGTGCCGAATGTGTGCTTCCCGTGTGCAACGCTCCATGACCCCGAAACAGGCAGGATAGCCATTTATTACGGCTGTGCTGACAGCTATGTCGGAATCGCATTCACAACTGTTCAGGAGCTTTATGATTATATTCTTGCACATGATATGCCGCAGAGCGATGATCGTGAGATCGGAATAAGATAAATTTGCTGACAATTTCTCAGGTAAAATTGCACAATCCCCAAAAACTGCCCCCTCTCAAAGCCGTTTACCGAATATCGGTAACGGCTTTTTCTTATACCATAACTGCTCTCCTTCGTCATAATTAACATGGACAAAATGCACAAGGGTTACAAAAAATTGAAAAAGCATCGTCAAAATAAACAAAAGTACTCGTTGAAACTTGTCTGTAATGCGCTTTCCTTGCGAAATTTGCTGTGTTATCCTTCATTTTCACGAAAAATACTTGCAGTTTTTTGTGAAATGTGATAAAATATAGTGATACCTGAAAAATGACTATACTCATTTTCTGATACTATTTATAAAGGAGAACGACATGGCAAAGATCAAAGCAGCTGTTATTTTCGGCGGCACTTCAAGAGAACACAAGCTGGCACTGGCTTCCGCCGCTGAGGTCATAAGAAATATTCCAAAAGATAAGTACGAGGTTATCTGCATCGGCATCACCAGAAAGGGCAGATGGCTCTATTTCCCCGGTGACGTTGAGGACATCCTCAGCGGTGAATGGGAACAGGATCCCGACTGCACATCTGCAATTATTTCTCCCGATCCGCTCCACAGAGGCATCATCCTCATCGAGAACGGCGAGGCTGTTGTGAGAAAGATCGACGTTGTATTTCCCGTTGTTATGGGCAAACACGGCGCTGACGGCACTGTTCAGGGACTTCTTGATCTTTCGGGCATTCCTTATGTGGGATGCGGAGTTCTGGCTGCCGCTGCCTGTATGGATAAATCCCACATCCACATGGTCATGGATGATTATGACATCGACACTGCTGACTGGAGAACCATCACCCAGAGCGAGCTGAACAATATCGACGAATGTTGTGAAAAAATAAGCGGTGAACTGGGATTCCCGCTCATAGTCAAGCCTGCAAAGAGCGGTACAAGCGCAGGTACGAGCAAGGCTGACGATCTGGAACAGTTCATTGCCGCTGTCAAGGTCGCTTTCTCAAACGATAACAAGGTCGTTGTTGAAAAATATGTTAAGGCACGTAAGATGGAAGCGGCTGTATTTGGCTATGATTCGCTGTTTTCTTCATATGTTGGCGAGATACTCAATGCCGACAGAGTTTATGATCCTACTGAGGTGAACCTCACTATAAGCGACAATCTGCGTATCCCTGCCGATATCCCCGATGAGGCTCAGGTGAAGATACGTGAGACTGCTGTAAAGGCTTTCAAGGCTATGGGATGCAAGGGCCTTGCAAGAATGGACTTCCTCTACACCGAGGACGGCAGACTCCTCCTCAATAAGATAGTTACTGCTCCCGGAATGCGCCCGAACAGCGTTTTCCCAAGACTTATGGAACATATGGGAATGTCCAGAGAGGACGTTATCGACAAGCTGCTTGAACAGGCTATCGACAATTCAGAGAGAACATACTGATAGATCAACTATCAGGTAATATACATTATAAAGGAGACTTGCTCTTGAAGACGAATGTTCTTATTTCCCTGACGAGCATACAGTGGCAGGATGACGAAAAAAGCGAGACTGAGCTTGTCACTAAGGCTAAACACAGCCGTGAAAACGGATGGGATGTGATTTCTTACGAGGATACCTCGGCCACGGGGTTTGAAGGCTCTGTCACGACTATTAAGGTGGACAAGAACAAAAATGCCTCCATCACCAGAAAGGGAACGGCTAATTCGGTGCTTTCCCTTGAAATAGGCAGAAAACACTTCTGTCAGTACGGAACGCCCTACGGCAACCTGCAAATAGGCGTTTACACACACGCAATAGAGAATACCATCGCTAAGGACGGCAGGCTCTATATCAAATATACTCTTGATCTTAATTCCTCCTATCTGTCCGATAATGAGATAATCATGACGGTTCAGGAGTGAGAATGGAAAGGACGTTACACCAATGTCAGATCTTATTAAAAAAGCATCAACGCAGCTCCGTGAAATGATCATGGATGCTCTCGGAGAACTTGTGGCTGAACAGGTCGTTCCTGCTGTTCCGATACCCGATTTTGCCATCGAGATACCTGCGGACAAGTCTCACGGCGATTTTGCCGCAAATACAGCTATGGTCTGTGCTAAGGCTTTCAGGATGCCTCCGAGAAAGATCGCAGAGCTTATCACCGAAAAGGTTAGGCTCAGCGGTTCAATGTTCGAGAAAACAGAGGTCGCAGGCCCAGGATTCATGAACTTCTTCCTCGGCAGAAAGTGGTTCTCCGAGGTAGTCGAAAATGTTCTTGCCGAGGGTGAAAACTATGGTAAGACCAATACAGGCGCAGGAAAAAGAGCGCTGGTGGAATTCGTTTCCGCTAACCCAACAGGCCCTATGCATATCGGTAATGCCCGTGGCGGTGCTATCGGTGACTGCCTTGCAAGCGTTCTCCAGTGGGCAGGATGGCAGGCTGAACGTGAATTCTACGTAAACGATGCAGGAAACCAGATCGAGAAGTTCGGTAAATCACTTTCTCTCCGCTATATGCATATCTGCTCCGAAAAGGGAAAGGAGATATACAAGTCTGCTGCCGATACCGAGGAGGTCTGCAAGGCTATCTACGGCGAGGAGGGAAGTTCCGAAGATTTCCCGATGCCTGAGGATGTTTACCTCGGACAGGATATCATCGAACACGCTAAGAATTATTTCGACCTCCACGGCAATTCTCTTGAGAATGTCAGCGAGGAAGAACGCCGCAAGGCTCTCGTCGATTACGCTCTGCCGCTGAATATCGCAGGTCTGGAGCGTGACCTGAAGAAGTACCGCATCGTTTATGATAACTGGTTCAGAGAGAGTACAGTTCACGAAAAGAACGAGACTAAAAAGGTCGTTGACAAGCTCCTCGAAGCAGGCAAGGCTTACGAGCAGGACGGCGCTGTCTGGTTCAAGGCTACCGAATACGGCATGGACAAGGATTTCGTTCTGAAAAGAAGCAACGGTCTGTATACCTATATAGTACCGGATATCGCTTATCACTACGACAAGCTGGTAACACGTAATTTCGATAAGGCTATCAACGTTCTCGGTGCCGATCATCATGGTTATGTGCCTCGTCTGAAAGCCGCTCTCACCGCTCTCGGAGTTGACGCAAACAAGCTGGACGTTGTTCTCATGCAGATGGTTCGTCTTGTCCGCAACGGCGAGACTGTAAAGCTGTCAAAGAGAAGCGGAAAGGCTATCACACTGGTAACTCTCCTTGACGAAATACCGATAGATGCGGCTCGTTTCTTCTTCAATCTCCGTGAGGCGAATTCACAGTTCGAGTTCGATCTTGACCTCGCTATCGAGAAGTCTTCACAGAACCCTGTTTACTATGTTCAGTACGCTCACGCAAGAATTTGCAGTATGCTCAGGGCACTGGCAGAGGAGGGAACTGAGATCCCGAAAACTGCTGATCTTGACCTGCTGACAGACAGCCGTGAGATCGAGCTTATCCGTCATCTCGCTTCGCTTCCGAAGGAGATCGACCTTGCCGCTAAGACCTATGACCCTGCTAAGATCACAAAATATTCAGTTGATCTTGCTACACTTTTCCATCGTTTCTATGATGCCTGCAGTGTAAAAAATGCTGAGTCGGCTGAGCTGAAAAATGCTCGTATCCTTCTCTCGGTCGCAGTGCGTCAGACACTCAGAAATGTGCTTTCGATACTCAATATTGAAGCACCTGATAAGATGTAAAATTATAGGGTTCAGCATTTTATATAGGTATATAAAAAATTACAAAACGTACTGAAAAGTTACAGCTCGGTTACAAAAAATGCCGATGGTTTGTAAGTGTTTAACAAAATCTAACGTAAATCAAGTCTGTATTTGTGACCGTTCAGAAGAAAGTTCACAGTTTGTTAACAAATTCGGCCGAAGAATGTGTTACAATTTGTAATATGTTGAGAAGGCGGCATATCCCTCTCACATAGCTTTCCTTGAAGGTCCGTTCAAAATTTTAAGAAGGGATGTATAAATATGTCAAACAGATTATTTCAGGGCTTAGTTCATCAGATGCGTGACACCATCGACGCTACTATCGGTGTCGTTGATGAGACCGCTACCATCATTGCCTGCAGCGACCTTACCCGTGTGGGTACTACTAACGAGTTTGTTTCACTCGACCTCAGCGATTCTCACGATATCTTTATCCGTGACGGTTTCACTTACAAGCCTTTCGGCTCAAGAGTAAAGCCTGACTATGCGGTTTTCGTAGAGGGCGTTGACGACGCTGCTGCAAAGTACGCAAGCATTCTCGCTATCACTCTTTCAAATATCAAGCAGTACTACGACGAGAAGTATGACAGAAACAACTTCATCAAGAACGTCATTCTCGATAATGTTCTTCCGGGCGATATAGTCATCAAGGCAAGAGAGCTCCACTTCAATGCAGAGATCAGCCGTGCTGTTTTCCTCATCAGGATCATCTCCGCTAATGACATTTCAGCTTATGACGTTATCCAGAACCTGTTCCCTGATAAGAACAAGGACTTCGTTTTCAATATCACCGAAAGCGATATCGTTCTCGTCAAGGAGTTAAAGAGTGCTGTCGATTCAAAGGATCTTGAGAAGCTCGCCCGCTCTATCGCTGACACTTTAAGCAGCGAATTCTATACAAGAGTAAACGTTGGTATCGGTACTGCCGTTGTCGGCGTAAAGGATCTTGCCCGCTCATTCAAGGAAGCTCAGATGGCTCTTGAAGTCGGAAAGGTATTCGATACCGACAAGGTCATCGTAAGCTATGACAACCTCGGTATTGCAAGACTCATCTATCATCTCCCGACAACTCTCTGCGAGACTTTCCTCCATGAGGTGTTCAAGGTCGGAAGCATTGAGTCACTCGATCACGAAACTCTTTTCACTATCCAGAAATTCTTCGAGAATAACCTTAACGTTTCCGAGACTTCAAGAAAACTCTTTGTACACAGAAATACTCTCGTGTACAGACTCGAAAAAATCAAGAAGCTGACTGGTCTTGACCTCCGTGAGTTCGATCACGCTATCATCTTCAAGATCGCTCTTATGGTCAAGAAGTATCTGTCTGCGAACCCTGTCAAGTTCTGAGGAATTTTCCTTTGTCGTACTGCCGTCATGGCATTTGACAGCTTGACAGTCAACAATTAAGGTAGGTGTAATCTTTTGGTAGAACTTAAAAACGTATCCGTGACCTACTCCAGCGGTGTGGACGCTCTTAATGACGTTTCACTCAGGATCAACGACGGCGACTTCGCTTTCGTTGTAGGTTCATCAGGTGCGGGTAAGAGTACTATGATCAAACTACTTCTAAAGGAAATTGACGCAACCAGCGGAAGCGTTATAGTCAACGGCTATAACCTCAACAAACTCAGAAAAAAAAGGATACCTGAATTCCGCCGTACTCTCGGCTTCGTATTTCAGGACTTCCGACTTATACCGTCTATGACAGTCTATGAGAACATCGCTTTCGTTCTCCGTGTTATAGACGCTCCGACAAAGCAAATCAAGAAGCGTGTGCCCTACGTTATTGATCTCGTAGGGCTGCACGACAAAATGAATTCATATCCCGACGAGCTTTCAGGCGGCGAAAAACAGCGTGTCGCCATTGCAAGAGCGCTCGTCAATGACCCCCAGCTCATCATTGCAGACGAGCCTACGGGTAACATCGACCCTGAGCTTTCATACGAAATAGTTGAACTGCTCAAGGGTATCAACGATCAGGGTACTACTATCCTCATGGTTACCCATGAGCATGACCTTGTAAGACATTTCGGCGGACGTATCATCAATATTTCCGAAGGAAGGATCGCTTACGATGACGTTATCACAGGTCTCGGTGAGCTTCCTGAGGAGATCATTGAGGATATCGCAGAAGCCGATGATCTCGACGGCGAATTCCCGATGGAAACTATGGCAGGTTCATTTGCCGATGAAAGTGAAATTATCCAGACTGTTGGCCCTGATTTCGACCTTTCTCAGGAAGTCGCTGCTGCTCCCGATGAGGAGGAGATCATTCCTGTCGCAGATTCGATTTCGGGAACTGAGGAGGATATCCCTCTCTCTCTTGACGATATGACCCCAGAGGATATCATATCGGCTATAACAGAGGAAAAGGCTGAGGAAGCCGCTCCTGCTGAAACTACCGAGGAGATCCGTGAACAGGCTCAGGCTATCCTTGAGGAAGCCGAAAAGAAACTGGCTGCCGTAACTGCAATGCAGGAGGAGGAAGCCGCAAAGCTGGCTGAAGAAGCCGCAAATACTGCCGAAACTGCCGCAGAGAACGTTCCTGAGCCGATAAAGGCTGAGGAAACTCCGTCTGAGGTGAGGTCAGGCAAAAAACATTACAGGAAGAAAAAACACAAGAGATCCGCAAATAATAAAAACAGCGCCTCTGATAACGATAACGGAGGTGCAGTATAATGAAAATAAGCGGTATCAAATACCTTACCAATCAGGGCTTTGAGAATATCTGGAAAAACAAGATGATGGCATTCGCTACTTTCTGCGTTGTGCTTATCTCTCTCATCCTCGTTGGTATGGCGGCTCTTTTCTACATCAACCTTAACTCCATGATAGCAGGTCTGGGAAGCCAGAACGAAATTGCTGTATTCATGGATGTGGGTTCGACTGCCGAGGAAAATGAAGCCGCAGAAGAAGCTATAAGGGCTATGGCAAACGTAGACACTGTTGAATTTATCTCAAAGGAGGACGCTCTTGCAAGACAGAGAGCCGCTCTCCCTAATGCAGATAAGATATTCGCAGGCTATATCGGTGACGATGCCAGCTTTATGCCAGACGGCTTCAGCGTAACAGTTCACAATAACGATATCATCGCTGATACCACCGAGGAGATCGGTGCGATATCAGGGGTACAGAGTGCGTCATCATCACCGCAGGTAGCAGAGTTCCTCAGAGAGCTGAGGCGAGTTGTTACCTTCGTGGCAGGCACTATCGTCCTCGCTCTGGTAGTTGTTTCACTTATCATTATTTCAAATACTACCAAGGCAAGCGTTTTCTCACGCCGTGAGGAGATACAGATCATGAAATACGTTGGTGCGACTAATGCATTTATCCGTATGCCTTTCTTCGTTGAGGGCATGATAACAGGCTTCGTCGCAGGCGTAGGCGCATTCTTCATAACATGGGCGGCTTACAGGGCTATCTATAACCTGCTTATCGGTCAGTCCATGCTTATGTCCACGTTCGGTATCGGAAGCATTATCCCATTCGACCAGATAAGGATCTCTCTTATGGTCGCCTATATAATCGCAGGCGCTCTTATCGGAGCATTGGGCAGTGTTATCAGTACAAGAAGACACATCGACGTTTAAAGGCTATGCCGTGGACATGATCGTGATATTCACATGGAGATATTGCGCTCCTCATTGAGGAAAAACAGCGGTATTTCGCATGGTATCACAATTACGTCCACGGCAGCTATATTGTATGGCGAAACATCACGATAGTTTTTGAAAGGAGGATGCGGCTCAGTTCCGTATCAGTACTATGAAAAAATTAAGAATGATAAAACGTATTCTTTCGTTCATGACCTGCTTTGTTGTTTCAGCAGCGGTCATTTCGGGTGTCCCTGCTTCATTCAGGTCGGACAGACACAAAGCTGCCGCTAAAACTCTTGAAGATATCCAGCAGGAGCGTCAGGCGAATAATCTGAAAATAGCTGATCTTGAAGTCCAGATAGGCTCTCTTGAGGGCAATAAGGCTCAGGAACAGCAGTACCAGTCCGCTCTCAGCGAGCAGATAGGTTTCATACAGTCAAATATCAACCTTCTCAACGATGAGCTTGACCAGATATCAGGCAATATTTCAAATGCCGAAGCTAATATAGATACTCTTGACCAGACCATCGCAGACCATGAAGTCAGGATAAAGGATCAGGAAGTAAAAATATCCCAGCAGCAGGCCGCTATCGAGAAAAAAGTCGAGGTGTTCAAGGAAAGACTCTGCGCTATGTACGTTTCGGGTAATGAACAGCTTGCGGCTATTCTTGTAGGCTCTGCCAGCTTCTATGATATGCTGTCGAGAGTTGAGATGGTCAACCGTATCGCTTCAAATGATGAAAAACTCATTGACGAGATACTTGACGAGATCAGCAAAATGGAACAGTACAAGGCTGAGCTTGAACAGGAAATGACTCAGCTTGAAACTGAAAAGCATAACCTTGAACTTGAAAAGGAAAGCCTTGAAAGCAGTCTCGCCCAGCAGCAGGCAAGCAAGGAGGAAAAAGCCAACGAAATGGTCAGCCTCTATGACAAGATGCAGCATACCCAGAGCGAGATAGACAGACTTGCATTCGAGGAAGCCCTCCTGACAAACAATAAGGAGGAGCTTGCACAGATCAATGCTGAACTCGATAAGGAAGAAGAAAACATCAAGGAGGCCATCGAGGAAGCACAGCGCCGTGCCGAGGAAGAAGCTCGCAAAAAGGCTGAGGAGGAAGCAAGACGCAAGGCTGAAGAAGAACGTATAGCCGCTGAAAAGGCTGCCGCTGAGGAAGCTGCACGAATTGCCGCTGAAAAGGCTGCTGCCGAAAGAGCCGCCGCTGAGGAAGCCGCAAGGCTCGCCCGTGAAAAGGCTGCTGCTGAGGAAAGAGCCGCCGCAGAAGCTGCTGCTGCCGAAGCACAGAAAAGGGCTGAGGAGGCTCAGAGAGCCGCTGAAGCCGCTGCCGCCGAGGCTGACCGTCAGGCCGCTGAAAAAGCCGCCGCAGAAAAGGCCGCTCAGGAAGCTGCTAATACAGTCGCAGGCAGAGTCAGCTCATCCGGCTTTATGTGGCCTGTACCGGGATTCAGCTATATTTCCAGTGGTGTCGGCCCTCGTTGGGGCAGAAGCCATAATGGTATAGATATCGGCGATGCAGGTATCGACGGTGCTAAAATAGTTGCTTCAAGAGCAGGTATCGTTCACGTCGGCTATACAGGCTGCGGTCATGACTACGGAAAATCAGGAAGCTGCGGCTGCGGCGGCGGTTACGGCAACTATGTAATGATCTCCCATGATGCTACATATACAACACTTTACGGTCATATGAAGCGTATCATCGTTTCAGAGGGACAGTATGTCGAGCAGGGCGAAGTTATCGGATATGTCGGCTCAACAGGCTATTCAACAGGCCCTCACCTCCACTTTGAGGTTAGAAAAAACGGAGCATATGACGATCCTGAAAATTACGTTGCACCATGATCTTTTCAGGGATTATGGGGAAGTGATCGAAAGGAGATTCGGGTCAACCGATAATTATTATGAAGAACTTTAAAAGGGTAATGGCTTTCATTGTCAGCGCCGCTGTTTCGGCAGGCGCTGTGATGAGCCGTCCTAATTATATCAATAACGCTTTTGCACGTACAATAGATGAGATACAGCAGGAAAGAGAGGCTAATACTCAGAAAATAGCCGATCTCGAACAAAAACTCGGCACTCTTGCCCAGAATAAGGCTGACGAGCAGAAGTATCAGGAAATGCTCTCTCAGCAGATGATGGCTATCAGCGAGAATATCGCTCTGCTCACTGCCGAGATAGAACAGCTTTCCGAAAATATCTCATCCGCTCAGGAAAAGATCGCTCAGACTGACGTTCAGATCACCGAACAGCAGAAGGCTATTGATGAAAAGATCGGGGCTTTCAAGAAGCGCCTGTGCGATATGTATGTTTCAAGTACGGATAATTTCGCTTCCGTTCTTGTGGGAACTTCCAGCTTTTATGACATGATATCAAGAGTTGAGATGCTCAATCGTGCCGCTGACTACGATCAGAAGCTCATTGACGACATCCTTGACGAGATAGACAGCATGGAAGCACTCAAAAATGAGCTTGCTCAGCAGAAAGTTCAGCTTGAAGAAAGCGTTCGTCAGCAGGAGGAAAGCGCCGCTGAGAAAAATGCTGAGATACAGATGCTTGGCGAGAAAATGGAAAGCAGTCAGCAGATGATGGCGGCTCTGACACATGAGGAATTGCTCCTCAGCGGCAGCAGAGCCGAACTTGCCGCTGAAAATGAAAAGCTGGACAAGGAGTCTCAGGAAGCCCATGAGAGAAATGCTCAGGAGGCTCAGAGACGCTATGAGGAGGAAATGCGTAAAAAGGGAAGGACTGTCACCGCTGTAACCACTCAGCCGACTACGGCAGTTCAGTATGTTCCCGAAACAACGGTTTCTTCCGAAACTGTAAGAATTACCGAAACAAAGGCAACTACTGTAAAGGCAGCCACCCGTCAGGTCACTGTGAGAAAAACTTCCGCCGCAACAAAGCCTGCGGTCGTTACAACTGTGACCGAGGCGGCAACTTTAGCGCCTACCGCTCCGCCGACTACTCAGCCGCAAGCTACAACTCCGCCGCCTGAGACTACTGCCGCACCTACAACTGCCGCTCCTCAGGTTACACAACAGATAGTGGATGATCCATCGGAATGGACATGGCCTGTTCCGGGATTTAAGAATATTACAAGCCCGTTCGGTTACAGAGCCGAGTTCGACGAGTTCCACAAGGGCATTGATATCAGCTCAAGCGGTATCTACGGTCAGCCTGTTGTGGCGGCAAGAAGCGGTATCGTCGATATTGCCGCAAGCGGATGCACTCACGATTACCCCAAAGTAAACGGTGTTCCGAACTGCGGATGTAACGGAGATTTCGGCAACTATGTCCAGATATCCCATGACAGTTCAACATTCAGCAGATACGGTCATATGCGTGAGATCGTCGTGTCTGCGGGACAGTACGTCAATAAGGGCGATGTTATCGGATATGTAGGCTGTACAGGCCATTCAACAGGTACACATCTGCATTTTGATGTGAACGTGAACGGTCAGTGGGTCGATCCGCAAAGTTTAGTATAGTGATTTAAAGTGCCTCGCAGATACGCAAATCAAAGATTTGCTCCCTGCATATCGGCAAATAGCAAATGCCAAAAACTTTTGTCGTATGCTATAATAATCTACAATTTCAGGGCAGTATCACAACTGCCCGAATTTGCGTTCAGGAAAGTGATGATAATATGAATAAGAAGATCAGTCTCGGACTTGCAATAAGTCTTATAGCTATCACCTGCGCCGTGACATTCATACTCACATCCTTCTACTCTCTCAGGAGCTTCAACAAGAAAGTGGTGGATGTCAATGAAAAAGCGGCTAAATACAGCTCTCTCCAGTCACTTGACAGCTATGTGAGAGATAATTATTACGGAAAAATCGACGAGGACGAGCTTAATGACGGCATACTCAAAGGCTATGTTGACGGTCTCGGCGATAAGTATTCACGCTATCTCAACGAGGAAGAATACCTTGAAGAACAGAGCGAGGAACAGGGAAAACTCATTGGTCTGGGACTTACTCTTGCAAAGGATGAGAACGGCTATATCAGCATTGAGGAAATACTTCCCGATTCTCCTGTTGCTGAGTCGGATGTAAGTGTCGGCGATATCATCACCATTGTTGAGGGCGTTGATGTAAAGACAGCAGGCTTTGAGGAGTCCGTTGAAGCCATGCGAGGTGCTGAGGGAACTGATATCAGCATCACTGTACGCCGTGAGGGTATCGACAAGGATTATACCTTTAAAAGACGTTCCATCGAGGTGGAGACAGTCAGCGGAGAAATGAGAAATGACTATATCGGATATATCAAAATAAGCGGCTTCAAGAAGAATACTCCTGAGCAGTTCATTGAAACTCTGGAAAGACTTACTTCTAACGGCGCAAAGGCTCTTATTTTTGATGTCCGTGACAACGGCGGCGGACAGATCACCGCACTGGAGGAATGCCTTGACCCGCTTCTTCCTGAGGGAGTAAT
The DNA here is from genome assembly GCA_016303195.1 of Oscillospiraceae bacterium. Taxonomy (GTDB): domain Bacteria; phylum Bacillota; class Clostridia; order Oscillospirales; family Ruminococcaceae; genus Ruminococcus. The sequence goes on from JAEDMD010000015.1 coordinate 16,877, forward strand.
TGCTACTGCCGAGTACAAGGACGGAACTTCCGAAACTATTATCTATTCAGATGAAAGCCAGATAGACCTGCCAATGGTGGTGCTGGTGAATGAGAATACTGCAAGTTCTGCGGAGCTTTTTGCAGCGGCATTGAGAGACAGCAAAAAGGCTTCACTTGTTGGTGTGCAGACATACGGCAAGGGCGTGATGCAGACTACTGCCGCATTTGAAGATGGAGCAGTTGTGCTGACAGTTGCACAGTATAAGACTGCACAGTCTGAGTGTTATGACGGAGTTGGATTGACTCCTGATTATCAGGTAGAGAATGAGCAGGAAGGCAATGATGCACAGTACGCACAGGCGGTAGAGACAGCGAATATTGCGATAGCAGGCTAAACAAAAATAAAACTCCCGAATCATTCGGGAGTTTTTGTTTATCTCGTCGGTCAAGCCGAGGAGAGTAAATACAGACCAGCCGAACAGCGCAGCTTTGCTCGCTGTTCTACTTTTTCAGGAAGGGCTCTGCCCTCCCTCATACACCCACCTGCCAAAGGGATGTGGGCAGATTGTCAAGTCAAGTGCAACAAAAAACTTCAGCAGG
>JAEDMD010000016.1 GCA_016303195.1 Oscillospiraceae bacterium
AGAAAGGTTTCCCCCGATAATTACATATAAACCTGCTATATGAGTACTCCCCTTAATTCGTCCCTTTTTTGCAATACACACATGACACACGCTTCGATACACACAGTTTTTCCCGAATCAAAGCCATTTACGCACTTGATACTATATTATGTGTAAAGAAAATAATTATTGGATCAAGGCAGAAATTGCGAACGATTATAAGCAATTACGTGAAGTGTATAAGCGTGTGGGATATGTTCTCCGACACCTTGACTATAAATATGTTAGTGTGGTATAATGTAATTACATTTACAATGGGAGATGAGTGTGTGAACGAAAAATATATTTACAGCGGCACTCAGAAATTGCGGTGCGGCTATACTACCGGCTCATGTGCGGCGGCGGCTTCAATGGCGGCGGCTCAGATGCTCCTCAGCGGAAAAACAGTCAGCTCCGTCAGCATCACAGTTCCGTCCGGCGATACACTCGAAATCCCGATAATCCACGGAAAATTAGCCGAAAATTCCGCTTCATGCTCAGTCATTAAGGACAGCGGTGATGACCCCGATGTGACAGCAGGTATCGAAATAATCGCCGAAATTTGCAGGATCTCTCACGGAATAATCATCCTCGGCGGCAAGGGCGTGGGAAAGGTCACGAAAGCAGGTCTTGATCAGCCCGTGGGGGAATGGGCGATAAACTCAGTCCCACGGAAAATGATAACCGCCGCTGTTACGGAAATTGCCGAACTTTACGGCTATAACGGCGGATTTCAGGTGACTGTTTCAGTTCCCGACGGTGAGAATATCGCAAAAAAGACTTTCAATCCGAGAATGGGCATAATCGGCGGTATTTCCATAATCGGCACAACAGGTATCGTCGAACCGATGAGCAGTTCCGCAATGCTTGGAACTATCCGTGCTGAGGCGAATATGCGAAAAGCCGCAGGATATCACACGCTTCTGCTGACTGTCGGCAATTACAGCGAGGATTTTATCAGACTGAAAAATGGCGATATTTCGGAAAGAACTGTCACTTGCAGCAACTTCATCGGCGATGCGGTGGATATTGCGGTCTCACTGAAATTCAGCGGCATCCTAATTGTCGGGCATATCGGCAAACTGGTGAAACTTGGGAGCGGCATCATGAACACACACTCGTCCTACGCCGACGGACGCATGGAAACGCTCATCGCCTGTGGTGTGATAGCAGGCGTTGAAAGCCGAATTCTCGCCAATCTTGCGGATTGTGCAACGACGGATGCGGCGCTTGAAATCCTCTATGAAAACGGATGTGCCGAGCAGGTACTGGATGTGCTGACAAAGCGGATAAATGCCTATCTTACGGCAAGAACAAAGGGAGAAGCGGAAATCGGAGCAGTTATTTTTTCTAACAAACATGACCTCATGCTGAAAACTGAAAAGGCTGAGGAGCTTATGAAACGGATCTCGGAGGAATGATATGGTACATTTTGTGGGCGCAGGCTGCGGTGCGGCTGACCTTATTACACTGAGAGGGATGAGGCTGATCGGCGAGGCTGATGTGGTGATATACGCAGGTTCGCTGGTAAATCCCGAATTGTTGGGATATGCAAGGGATGATTGCAAAATTTTCAACAGTGCGGAAATGACACTCGATGAAGTTGTAGAAACCATGAAAAATGCCGAAAAACAGGGGGAAAATACCGTCAGACTACACACGGGCGATCCAAGTATCTATGGTGCGATAAGGGAGCAGATGGACAGGCTCGACGCTCTCGGCATAAGCTACGATGTGACACCGGGAGTCAGCTCTTTCTGCGGAGCGGCGGCGGCGCTGAGGGCGGAGTACACTTTGCCCGATATTTCGCAGACTGTGATACTTACCCGAATGGCCGGGCGGACTTCTGTTCCCGAAAAGGAGAGCATTGAAAGTCTCGCCGTTCATAATGCAACGATGGTCATTTTTCTCAGCACAGGAATGCTTACGGAACTGTCGGAAAGGCTTATCACAGGCGGTTACAGCCCCGATACCCCTGCGGCTATCGTGTACAAGGCAACGTGGAAGGACGAGAAAATTTGTCGGTGCAAAGTCAGCGAACTGGCGGAAACTGCCGAAAAAAACGGGATAAAAAAGACTGCGCTGATTGCTGTCGGAGGCTTCCTCGGCGACGATTATTCGCTGTCAAAGCTGTATGACCCGACCTTTGAAACGGAGTTCAGAAAGGCGAGCGAAAAATGAGAGCGGCGGTCATATCATACACCGAGAACGGACGGCTTCTGTCACTGGAGATTTCCCGAAATATAGCGGAAATCCGACGATTTTGCTATAAGACACACACTGACGGCCAAGCAGAAGTTTTCAACAGTACGAAGAACATTGTTGAAAAACTCTGGTGCAGTACTGATGCGCTGATTTTTGTCTGCGCCTGCGGAATTGCCGTTCGTGCGATCGCCCCATATTTGAAATCCAAGCAGACCGACCCGGCTGTTGTGGTGATCGACGATTGCGGTAAATACGTAATTCCCGTACTTTCTGGGCATATCGGCGGTGCAAATGCGATTGCGGAGCGGCTTGCGGATATACTCGGAGCGCAGGCTGTTATCACCACTGCCACCGACATTGGCGGTCATTTTTCCCCCGACAGCTTTGCGGTTGCAAATGACCTGATAATTGGCGATATTTCGGCGGCTAAGGCGATTGCCTGTGCAGTTCTTGACGGTGAGAAAATTGGCCTTGTCAGCGATTTTCCGATGAAAAATATCCCTGCTGAGTTCGGCGATTCTGAAAAAATTGGGATGTATATCGGTACAAACAACGATATTTCGCCATTTGTGACAACTCTCAGGCTGATTCCAAGAAATGTATTTATCGGTATCGGATGCAGAAAAGGAACTGCCGAAAATGTCATTGTTGAAACTGTTGAAAAAGCTCTTTTGGCGGCAGAAATACCTGCCGAGAGAATTTGCGGAGTGGCTTCAATTGACCTGAAATCGCATGAAAACGGACTTCTCAACTTTTGCAGGGATCGTGGTTATAGTATCAAATTTTACACATCCGCACAGCTTTCAGAGGCCGAGGGTGATTTTACTGCGTCGCCATTTGTTAAAAATATCACCGGTGTTGATAATGTGTGCGAAAGAGCTGCTGTCCTGTGTAGCGGAGGAGCGCTAATTATGCGAAAATTCGCCGAAAATGGCGTTACAGTGGCGGCTGCTGAAAAGACTGTGGACATTGATTTTGAAAGGAAGATTCTATGAAACTCTACGTCGTCGGATTCGGTGCAGGAAGTCGTGAGGGCATGACTTTAGCGGCTGAAAGTGCTATAATGCGAAGTGACCTGATAGTTGGATACACAACATACACGGACATTATAAGTCGATTTTTTCCCGAAAAACAGGTGCTTTCCACAGGTATGAGGCATGAGCGTGAACGTGTTGAAATGGCGCTGAAAGAGGCTGAAACGAAAAATGTGGCATTGGTTTGCAGTGGTGATCCAGAGCTGTACGGAATGGCGGGGCTTGCGCTGGAAATTGCCGAAAATTCGCCTGATATCGACATTGAGATCGTAGCAGGTGTGTCTGCCGCATTCAGCGGTGGGGCATTGCTCGGTTCGCCATTGACCTGCGACATGGCTGTCATTAGCTTGTCTGATCTTCTTGTACCAATTGAAAAAATCGAAAAAAGGCTTAAATGCGCCGCTGAAGGCGGTTTTGTGATAGTTTTGTACAATCCATCCTCGAAAAAACGTGCGGACTACCTGCAAAAGGCTTGCGACATTATCCTTGCCGTCCGATCGCCTGAGACTGTTTGCGGATTTGTGAAAAATATCGGCAGGGAAGGTCAGGAATGTCATGTGCTGACCCTCGGAGAATTGCGAAATACAGCCGTTGATATGTTCACGACGGTCTTTATCGGAAATTCTGAAACAAAGAATATCGACGGAAAAATGGTTACTCCGAGAGGCTATCGTAATGTTTAAACTTTTGATTTTTGGTGGCACGACTGAAGGCCGATTAGCTGCTGAATTCTGCGAAAAATCGGGAATTGAATGCGTAGTTTCCGTTGCAACGGATTACGGTGCGACTTTGCTTCCGAAAACTGTCAAAGTTCATATTGGGCGGATGGACAGCGGTATGATGACAGAATACATGAAAAATGGCGAATTTTCGCATATTATTGATGCTACTCACCCTTATGCAACAGAGGCCTCCACAAATATAAGATCCGCCTGTAAAATCGCAGATTTGCCCTATTTCAGGCTGATTCGTGAACGTGAGGTCCTGACCGGCGAAGTAGTAAAAAATCTTGACGAAGCAATAAAATTACTTAACAAAGTTAACGAAAATGTTCTTTGTACTCTCGGAAGCAAAAATATGGCTCAGATGACGAAGGTGAACGGTTTTGCTGAAAGAGTCTGGCTAAGACTTCTTCCGGCGGAAGGGATCCTTGAAGAATGCCGAAATACAGGCTTTAATGAGGATCATGTCATTCTTGGAAAAGGTCCGTTTTCGGTCGGGGAGAATATGAAACATATTCAAATGAGCAACGCTGAAATTCTTTTAACCAAAGAGAGCGGCTGTGCAGGCGGATATCCTGAAAAGGTACAAGCCGCTAAAAATTGCGGAATTCGCCTTATTACGATCTCAAGGCCCGATGAAGATGGATATTCGATTAATGAGTTGTTTGAATTAATTAAAAGGTGCGGTGAAGTGTGAAAGTATTTGTTGTCGGAATCGGAGTAAATGGCGAAGATTCGCTGACTATCGAAGCAAAAGAAGCTATTTCGGAGGCTGAGCTGCTTATTGGTGCAGAAAGAATGACGAAGCCGTTTTCGGATAGCGGAAAAATAATTGAAAATGCCTGTATAGCGCAGGATATTGCGGATATTCTCGAAAAATCAAATTTTGAAACTGCGGCTGTATTGATGTCAGGGGATTGTGGTTTTTTCAGCGGAGCTAAGAAATTGCTACCATTACTTGAATATCATGAAATTACTATTATCAGCGGTATTTCATCAATGGCATATTTTTGCGGTAAAATTGGAATTTCTTACGAAAATATGCGGTTTATCTCACTTCATGGCAGACACGGAAACATTGCAATTAACACATTGTTTAGTGAAAAATGTTTCTATCTTCTCGGAGGAGAGATGACAGCGGCTGACGTATGCCAAAGGCTTTGCGATTATGGATTTTCAGATGTAACAGTTTACGTAGGCGAAAATCTTGGATACGAAAATGAACAAGTGGTCAGTTTTAAGGTGAGCGAATTCAGAGATGATTTGACATCAAAACTTAGTGTATTAGTTACAGAAAATCCCGATTTTATGCGTTTTATACCGTGTTCTATCAGTGATGAAAGTTTTATTAGGGGTAGTGTTCCAATGACTAAATCAATTGTCAGAGGTAACATTGTTTCTTCCCTTGAAATAGGCAAAAATGACATTTGCTGGGATATCGGATGCGGTACAGGTTCGATTTCAATTGAAATGGCTTTCAGATGTCCTGATGGTATGGTTTATGCATTTGACAAAAATAGTGAAGCTATTGAATTAACTATTAAAAATTCAAGAAGATTCGGATGTGACAATATAACAGCTATTGATGGGATTTGCCCCGATATTCTGGGAAATTTTAATGCTCCGAATAAAGTCTTTATTGGCGGCAGTTCGGGAAATATGAACGAGATTTTTAAATGCGTTTACAATAAAAATCCATGCGCTGATATTGCTGTTTCGGCTGTTTCACTTGAAACTCTAACTCAGGCGCAAGAGGCTTTTGAAACGTTTGGCGGTGAGTATTCGATAGTTCAGATAGCTGTCACCGAAAACCGAAAAATAGGCAATCACACCATGTTGTCAGCTCAAAATCCAGTGTTCATCATAAGGGGAAAATTGCAATGAAAAGGTTTATGATCGCAGGGACAGGGAGCGGCTGCGGAAAAACAACTATAACTTGTGCGATTCTTGCCGCTCTGAAAAAACGTGGGATAAATTCGGCGGCTTTTAAATGCGGTCCTGATTACATCGATCCGATGTTCCATAGGCGAGCAATTGGCGTAGAATCGCATAATTTGGATAGTTTCTTTTGTGATAGTAATACTATCAGATTTCTGTTGAATGAGTACTCTGCGGAGGTTTCGGTTATCGAAGGCGTGATGGGGTTCTATGATGGTAAGGATGGTTCAGCCTTTAAAGTGTCAGAAATTACCGATACGCCCGTGGTTGTGGTCATTAATTGTAAGGGAATGAGTGACTCGATCGGCGCTGTAATGAGTGGTTTTCTTGGCTATAATAAGCCAAATAACATTGTGGGATTTATTTTTAACCAGCTTCCTGAGAAGCTGCGACCTTTGGCGGAAAAATTGTGTAATGAGCTAAATACACGATTTTTCGGCATTTTTCCGAGGAATGACATTCATTTTGAAAGCCGTCATCTTGGATTGGTGACTGCTGACGAAACAGTCGATATTGCCGAAAAACTGGATATACTTGGCGAGCTTGCGGAAAAATATCTTCTTCTTGATGATTTGTGCGGTCTTGAGGGCAACAGCTTTGATGCTAAAATCACAACGCCTGTTTATAGCGATATTTCGCCGATTATTGCTGTTGCCTCTGATAATGCGTTTTGTTTCCGTTACTCTGAGAATATCGACCTGCTTGAGAAAATGGGATGCAAGATACGCTATTTTTCACCAATTTCTGACCGTTCTGTACCTGATGCCGATGGCTTGCTGCTTTGCGGCGGATATCCCGAATTGTATGCGGAGAAATTATCTGATAATAAAACGATGCTTGAAAGCGTAAAAAATGCCGTAAAATCGGGAATTCCAACGATTGCAGAATGTGGTGGGTTTATGTATCTTAATAAGGCAATTATAACAAATGACGGAAAGTCATTTCGGATGGCCGGGGTATTTGATTCAGATGCGTTTTCAACAGATAGATTACAAAGATTTGGCTATATTACGCTGAAATCTGACATTGATAGTATGATTTGTCAAAAGAATCATTCAATAAGAGCTCACGAATTTCATTATTGGGACTGTACTTGCTGCGGTAACGGATTTATAGCGGAAAAACAGGATGGGAAAAGCTGGAAATGCGCTTATATCGGCGATAATTTATATGCAGGCTTTCCACATCTATACTTTTATTCAGACATCAGTATTGCAGAGCGGTTTGTAGAAAAATGCTGTGAACGGAGGAAATATGGAAAGGATCAAAAAAATAACTCACACGGATAAATCAGCGTATATTGCCTCAAAACAGCGTTGGGACAATATTGCTAAGCCGCTTGGGAGTTTTGGTTTGCTTGAAGGTATGATACAGAAGATCGCCGCTGTTCAAGGAACGGCTGATGTCGATATTTCGAGGAAAACTGCTGTTATTATGTGCGGAGATCATGGTGTTACAGTTGAGGGGGTTACTCAGTGCGGAAGCGAGGTCACAGCCGAATGTGCAATTGCGATTGCTGAGGGGCGGTCTAACATAAATGCCGTAGCTTCGCAGTTTGGAATCGATGTTATAGCTGTGGATGTCGGTATCGCCAAAGATGTTGAATGTTCTTTACTTGTTGATCGAAAAATCGCCTATGGTACGGCAAATATTACTCGAATGCCTGCAATGACTAACGGTCAGATGATGAGTGCTGTTAAAACAGGAATGGACATAGTGGGAGAATTGTCACAAAACGGCACAAATCTCGTAATTTCGGGAGAAATGGGCATTGGAAATACTACGTCTGCAAGTGCTGTTGCATCCGTACTTCTTGGACTTCCACCAGAACAGGTGACGGGCAGAGGCGCAGGATTATCGAGTGAGGGACTTGGCAGGAAAATTAACGCAGTAAGGTCTGCAATTGCCGTAAATTCGCCGAATATCGATGATTGTTATGACGTTTTGCGTAAACTGGGAGGTTTGGAAATGGCTGCCATGACGGGGCTGTTTCTTGGCGGAGCATTTTATCATATCCCGGTGGTCATAGATGGCGTAATTTCGGCCGCCGCCGCCGCTATCGCTTATGGGATACAGCCGATTTGCAGTGAGTATATGCTTGCAAGCCATTGTTCAAATGAACCTGCCGGAAAAGGGCTTCTTGAATATTGCAGACAAAAGCCGGTAATCAGCGCAGAATTGAGGCTTGGTGAGGGGACAGGCGGTGCGCTTCTTGCACCGCTTCTGGATGGCGCAGCTGCGCTTTATAATAATGCCCACAAATTTAACGAAACATCCATAGAAAGGTACGTGGAGCTGAAATGACAACACTGATCACAGGCGGCTCAAAGTGCAGAAAATCCCGATTTGCTGAGGATTTTCTTGCCAATTACAGGGGAAGAAAAATTTATATTGCGACAATGCAGCCATTCGGTGATGAAGCAAAGATTACTATTCAAAAGCATCTGCGTCATCGCAGCGGAAAAGGATTTGAAACAATTGAAAAATACACCGATATCCATGAGCTGAAATTGCCTGAAAATAGCGCTGTTTTGCTTGAATGTGTCGGAAATCTCTGTGCTAATGAGATGTTTTTTAGTAAGGAGATTTTCATGCCGTCAAAAAAAATAATTAATGGAATTCGCAGTATTTCTGAGCAGGTCAGCGAATTGGTCATTGTCACCAATCAGGTGGGGAGCGACGGGATACGGTATGCTGAGGGAACAGCGGCATATATTGCTGAGATGGGGCGGATAAACAGCGGTATATCGCAATTTGCTGACAACGTTATTGAGTGCGTCTATGGTATTCCTATCGTAATAAAAGGTGAATTGCCATGCTGAATTCACTGTTTTCTGCATTCCTCATGTACTCTCGGATTCCCATGCCTAAGACGGAGTGGAAAGAGGAGAATCGCCGTTATTCTCTCGGTTTTTTTCCTTTGATCGGAGTTGTAATTTGCGGAATTTTAGCCTTTTGGCGATGGCTATGCCTTAAAAAAGGATTGGAAGACATCTTTTTTTCGGTAGGGGCAGTATGCATACCTGTACTGGTGACAGGCGGAATTCATGTTGATGGCTTTTGTGACGTAACTGACGCTCGGTCATCTTTCGCAAGCCGTGAAAAAAGATTGGAAATTTTATCAGATCCGCATATCGGATCTTTCGCGGTGATCCGCATAATTCTCTATTTTCTGGTACAAATGGCGCTTTTTACTAAAATCGGAACGGTCAGAGAGTGCTTTGCTGTCGGCTGTGGAGCTATCCTGTCACGAGGATTGAGTGGAATTTCTGCAATTGCCTTTAAATCGGCAAAAAGTAGTGGTTCTTTGCAGTCTTTTGTGAAGCCGTCACATAAGAAAGTCACTATTTCGATGGATGTATTTTTTATTGTCATTTCAGCAGCGATAATGATTTTCCTGTTCCCGATTTGTGGTGTGTTGGCCGTTGCTTCTGCATTGGTAGCGTTGATTTATTGCCGAAAAATAGCCTATCGAGACTTTGGAGGCTACACCGGTGATGTTTGCGGATGGTTTCTGCAATTGTGTGAACTTGCTGTGCTGGGCACATTTGTAATTGTTAAAATGTTTTCATAAAGAGGTGGCAAAATGATAATGATAACAGGCGGTGCATTTCAGGGGAAAACCCGATATACCGTGGAAAATCTGCATATAAACGGCTTGGTTAATGGTGCAGACTGCGACTTCACTAATATCAAAAATATTAACGGATATCATATTCTTGTGAGGCGATTGATGGAAAATGGCATCGACCCGATTGCATATACTGAGCGTTTTTGCAGAGAAAATCCCGATTCTACGGTGATTATTGACGAAATTGGATGCGGTATCATTCCAATGGAAAAAGAAGAACGCCAGTGGCGTGAGGCTGTGGGGCGATGTGGATGTATTATTGCCGAAAATTCGGAAAAAGTAGTTCGGATGGTCTGCGGAATACCAGTATTTATCAAAGGTGGAGCAGAATGAGGGTAATATTCATCCGCCACGGAAAAACCGCAGGAAATCAAGAAAAACGTTACATTGGCCGAACTGATGAGTCGCTATGTCATGAAGGAATTTCAGAACTTGCGGTCAGAAATTATCCAAACTGCGATGCAGTGATTTGCAGTCCCATGAAACGTTGCATAGAGACTGCGAAAATCATTTATCAAAACATTGAACCGATTCTTTGTCCGTCTCTTAAAGAGTGCGATTTTGGCGATTTTGAGGGGAAAAACTACATTGAGCTGAGCGGAAATGAGCATTATCAGGCATGGATCGACAGCGGTGGCACAATGCAATTTCCGAATGGCGAAACCACGCAGAATTTCAGGAATAGATGCTGTGAGGGATTTGTTCAGTCAGTAAAATTGGTCAATCGGTCAGAAATTGTTGCGTATGTTGTTCATGGCGGCACGATAATGGCTGTTTTAGACCGATTTTCCGCCCCTCACATGGATTATTTTGACTGGAAGTGTGAGAATGGCAGTGGATTTATTTGCCAATGGAATGGAACAAATTTAAAAATATTGGAGAAATTATGAAACACTTTTTACCTGTCTTGCCAATTCTTTTGGGATTTATCCTTGATTCGATAGTTGGAGATCCAAGAAATTTTCCACATCCGATCAGAGCAGTCGGAAATACTGTTTCTATGCTTGAAAAGGCTATACGAAGCCATTTTCAGAATCTACGTCTGGGCGGAACAATTCTTGCTCTGACTGTGATTCTGATCTGGACATTGCTTCCGATCATTGTTCTTGTTGCAGGCTACAAGATTCATATTGCTCTCGGAATTGCCGTTGAATCGGCTCTTTGCTGCTATATGCTCGCCGCCCGTGACCTTTGTGATGAGAGTATGGAGGTCTGTAAATTGGCTGAAAATAGCGATATTGAGGGGGCGAGAAAAGCTGTTTCAATGATCGTTGGCCGTGACACTGCTGTTCTTGATCTTGACGGGATAGTTCGTGCGGCGGTGGAAACTGTTGCTGAAAACACTTCGGATGGTGTGACTGCACCGCTTTTTTATATGGGTTTCGGCGGAGCGGCGGCAGGATTTTTTTATAAATCCGTGAATACAATGGACTCGATGATCGGCTATAAAAACGAGAAATTTGCTGATATTGGACGGTTTGCGGCTAAACTGGACGATGTGATGAATTTTATTCCATCAAGACTTACAGCGATTCTGGTCACGGTTGCAAGTACGCTTGTAGGTCTTGATGGTAAAAATTCTTATAAAATATGGAAGCGTGACCGCCGTAACCATTCAAGTCCAAATTCTGCTCAGACTGAGGCGGCATTTGCAGGTGCGCTCCATTTGCGTCTTGCAGGTGATGCGTGGTACTTTGGTGAACTCCACAAAAAGCCATATATCGGCGACAATGACCGCTCCATCGAGCCGCAGGATATTCGTAAAGCTAACCGCCTGATGTACGCAACATCTGTGCTGATGCTTGTAATTTCATGTGCGTTCAGAATTTTGATCTGGGGAGGTATCTTCCAATGAAGCAGGTGCATGGCGGAAACGTTTTTGGAATGGGCGAAATTCTCGATATGTCGGCAAATATTAACCATCTCGGATTACCTGAGCGAGTGCATGAGGCGGTAATTTCATCTTCATCGGAATGGGAAAAATATCCTGATCCGTTCTGCACAGAACTATGTGAAAAATTAGCTGAAAAGCTTGGTATTTCGGCAGAAAATATTGTTTGCGGAAACGGAGCGGCTGATCTTATCTATCGGCTTGTACACAAATTCAAGCCGAAAAAGGCGGTGATTCTCGCTCCGACTTTTGGAGAATACCCCAAAGCGCTGGCGGAAGTCGGATGTGACATATCCCGTTTTTATCTGAGCGAAGCTGATGGTTTTGAAGTTGATGATGGATTTGCCGAAATGCTCGATTCTACGGTAAATATGGCGATCCTTTGCAGTCCGAACAATCCCAGCGGACGGCTTATAAGATCGCAGGTTCTTGAGCGGATCGCAGAGAAATGTGCGGAACTCGATATAATTCTCGTTGTTGATGAGTGCTTTTCGGGATTTGCAGAAAATGCCGTAAATTGGCGAAAAACAGGCAATTATATAGTTCTCGGAGCGTTCACGAAGCTGTATGCAATGGCTGGGCTAAGGCTTGGATATGCAGTTTGCGGATGCACCGAAACCACCGAAAAATTGCGGAATAGCGGTCAATTCTGGAGCGTTTCCGCTCCTGCACAGGCGGCAGGGATAGCGGCACTTGATGAGGATGATTATGTCCGTAAAACTGTCAGTCTGATATCCCGTGAACGTCGGTATATTGCGGAAAAACTCACTGCACTTGGCATGAAAGTATATCCATCGGATGCCAATTATCTGCTTTTCAAAGGTGAGGCTGGACTGGATGACAGCTTATTACGGGAAGGGATTCTTATCAGAAATTGCGGTGATTATGTGGGACTAAGTGATGGGTTCTATCGTACAGCAGTTCGCACAAATGCCGAAAATCAGCGGTTTATTGAAGCGGTCAGGAGGTGTGTCAATGGCTGACAGTATAATGATACAAGGAACAATGTCAAATGTAGGAAAGAGCTTCCTGACAGCGGCATTATGCAGAATTTTTAAGCAGGACGGATTCAGGACTGCTCCTTTCAAATCGCAAAATATGGCGCTCAATTCTTACGTCACCGCCGAAGGAATGGAGATAGGCAGGGCGCAGGCTTTACAGGCGGAAGCGGCAGGAATCGAGCCGACAGCGCTGATGAATCCCATACTTCTGAAGCCTACAACTGACGTTGGCTCGCAGGTCATTGTCAACGGAAAAGTACGTGGAAATATGCGTGCGGTGGAGTATTTTCGCCGAAAAAAAGAGCTAATTCCCGATATAATGGCGGCATACGAAACGCTGTCGGCGGCGCATGATATCATTGTTATCGAGGGGGCAGGAAGCCCCGTTGAACTGAATCTGAAAGCGGATGATATTGTAAACATGGGGCTTGCAAAGCTGGTAAGCTCGCCTGTTTTGCTGGTCGGCGACATTGACAGAGGCGGAGTTTTTGCTCAGCTTATGGGCACACTTAATTTGCTTGAAAATGACGAGCGTGACATGGTGAAAGGCCTTGTGGTGAATCAGTTCCGTGGCGATATTTCGCTGTTTCAGGACGGTATCGACATTCTTGAACGGCTCAGCGAAAAGCCCGTGGTCGGAGTTGTGCCATACACTCAATGTGACATTGAGGATGAGGACAGCCTTTCACGAAAGCTGAACGATTCCTCTGCTGATGGCATTATTGACATTGCCGTGGTGCATCTGCCTAAAATCTCCAATTTCACGGATGTTGATGTTTTTCGGCAATATCAGGGCGTTTCGGTAAGATTCGTGTCTTCACCGTCCCGGCTTGGTGATCCCGATCTTATCATTATCCCCGGCACAAAAAGTACTATTTCTGACATGGAATGGATGCGGAACAGCGGTATGGAAAATACCGTAAAATCCGCTGTTCAAAGAGGAGTGCCGATTTTTGGCATCTGCGGCGGATATCAGATCATGGGACGAAAGATCAGTGATCCACTCGGAAGTGAGTCGGGCGGAGAAATTGACGGAATGGGACTGCTTGACATTGAAACTGTTTTCTCAGGCGAAAAGAGACAGACAAGGATAAGCGGAAAATTCTGCAATATCGGCGGATTCTTCTCCTGTCTTTCGGGAGCGGATTTTTATGGCTATGAGATACACATGGGCAGAACGAACAGTACTGAACAGCATTTGACGGATTGCGGCGGAAGCGTCAGGGGAGATGTGGTCGGATGCTATGTTCACGGTATATTCGACAGCGCACAGGTGTCGGGGGCACTTGTCAAAAGGCTGTTTGAAGCCAAAAATCTCACATTTAACGGAACTGTCACAGACCGCAGACAATATCGGGACAAACAGCTTGACATACTCGCTGATACGGTGCGGAAAAGTCTGGATATGGAGCTTATTTACAGGATTCTCAGGGAGGGCATATGAGCATTGAATACGTACTGCCGAATGACATCGAAAAGCGCAGTTTTGAGATAATTCAGAGCGAACTGGGGGATGTTGATATCCCCGAAAAGATCAGACCGATCGTTCTGAGAGCGATCCACACAACAGCAGATTTTGACTATCTGGAAAATCTGTATTTCTCTGAAAATGCCGTAGATAAGGCGCTTTCAGCTCTTGAAAATGGGGCGCTGATAGTTACTGATACCAACATGGCACGTTCTGGGATAAATAAGGCGGCGCTTGCTCGGCATGGGTGCGAAAGTGCCTGTTTTATGGCTGATGAGGATGTTGCCGAAACCGCCAAACGTCTGGGAACTACAAGGGCATCAGTTTCGGTAGACAAAGCGGCAGCGCTTGGCAGACCCATAATTTATGCCGCAGGAAATGCTCCGACAGCGTTGCTGAGACTTTGCGAACACATCGAAAAAGGCGATTTCATCCCTGAACTGGTCATAGGTGTTCCCGTTGGGTTCGTCAATGTGGTGCAGTCGAAGGAAATGCTCATAAACAGCGGAATCCCATGCATTGTGGCAAGAGGACGAAAGGGCGGCAGTAATGTTGCGGCGGCGATCTGCAACGCTTTGCTTTATATGCTGGACGCTAAAAAGAATGGTGAAAAGTGAATATAAGTTGTATGTAACGTATAAAATGCACGATATATCTTGAAATATGAGTTTTTATCTGCTATAATATAATTTGTTCATGAACTAAAACTTAATATTCAGACGGTGCTTTCCCTGAGTTTTTGTTAGCGGAAAGGTAAAAGGGAAGCAGGTGAAAGACCTGCACGATCTCGTCACTGTAATTGAGGAGCGGTATGCGTTTACGATGCAAAGCCACTGAGAAATCGGGAAGGCTGGCATACCGTGATGATGCATAAGTCAGGAAACCTGCCGTTTGTTGGTACTAAGATCACGAGGTATTGATCGTACTGTTTTCAGGCTATACAATGTATGGTCTGTTTGCAATGCCTTCTGCCCTGTGCAGGGGCTTTTTTCGTGTATGCGGGAAAATCGGTCTGCCTTTCAATGAAAGGATAATTGAAATGAAAAAGACACTGGCACTTTTAATGAGTCTGGCTGTTGTAACAGCCACATTCGCTTCATGCGGTGAATCCGCTGAATCATCATCAACTTCTGAGGCTTCTTCATCAGTTGAAACAACTACCGTTGCAGAGGAGACCACAGAGGCAGAAACTACAACTGAGGAAGAAACCACAGAAGCCGAGACTGAGGCTGAGGAAGAAGAAGCCGAGGACGAGGAAGAAAACTACGAGACAGGTGATGCATCATTGGACAATATCCGCAATCAGGACGAAATAGGCGAGAATGAACTTCTCGTTGTCAGCTTCGGTACAAGCTATAATGACAGCCGCCGTCTGACTATCGGCGCTATCGAGGATGCTCTTGAATCCGCATTCCCTGAGTATTCTGTACGCAGAGGCTTTACAGCAAATATCATCATTGACCACGTAAACAAGCGTGATGGTCTCCTTATCGACGATGTTGATGCCGCTCTGAGCAGAGCTGAGGAAAACGGTGTAAAAAATCTTGTTGTACAGCCAACTCATCTCATGAACGGTCTTGAATACAATGACCTTATCGCTGAGGTCGGCAGTCACGCTGACGCTTTCGAGAATGTTGTATTCGGCGAGCCTCTCCTTACAAGCGATGACGATTTCAAGCGTGTTGAGGAAGCTATCGTTGACTGGACAAGTGAATATGATGACGGAAAGACTGCTATCTGCTTCATGGGTCACGGCACTGAGGCTGATTCCAACGCAGTTTACCAGAAAATGCAGGATATGCTGACAGCAGACGGCCATGAGAATTACTTCATTGGTACAGTTGAAGCAACTCCTTCTGTTGATGATGTTCTGGCACTTGTCAAAGCAGGCGAATACGAGAGAGTAATTCTTGAACCGCTCATGGTAGTTGCAGGCGATCACGCAAACAACGATATGGCAGGCGACGAGGAAGATTCATGGAAGTCAATTTTTGAGGCTGAGGGTTACGAAGTACAGTGCCTGCTCAGAGGTCTTGGTGAAAATGAAGCTATAAGACAGCTCTATATCGAACACGCTCAGAAGGCGATCGATTCAATTTCAGAGTAAAAAGCAGATTGGATTTTACTGCCAGTACTTAATTGGTATAATGATTTAATAATAGTTCAAACACATGGGGGATGATCTGTAAAAGATCATCCTCATGTCAATTATATGAGGTGACATTAATGAAGAAGATAATTTTCATAAGCGCCCTCGCACTTTGCATGGGACTTACAGCCTGCGGAAACAGCGAGAGCAGTTCAACATCCAACGAAAGCACCACTTCCGCTGTTACTGAGACAGCAACAACTGCCGAAGAAACGACCGAAGCCGAGACAACTGCCGAAGCCGAAACAACAGCGGAGGAGACTACCGAACACGCAACAGCACCGCAGGAAGAAGTCGGATTCGAGGGAATGGAAGCTATTTACGGCGATTCTCTCAATGACGGTGAATACCACATAAACGTTGACTCAAGCTCGTCCATGTTCAAAATTGCCGACTGTATCCTTAAAGTCAGCGGAGGAGAAATGACTGCGGATATAATCATCGACAGCAAGTCCTACGATTATCTTTTCATGGGAACAGGCGAAGATGCGGAAGCTGACGGCGGAGAGAATTTTATCGACTATACAGTAAATGATTCAGACCAGTCTGTATTCACAGTTCCGGTTGAGGCGCTTGACAAGGAGATAAGCTGTGCGGCTCTCAGTGCAAAAAAGCAGGAATGGTATGACAGAGTCCTTGTTTTCAGAGCCGATTCTCTGCCTGATGAGGCATTTTCCGAAAGCAGATACACAACTGCTGAATCCCTTGAACTTGCTGACGGAGAATATACCGTTGACGTTACACTTGAGGGCGGTTCGGGCAAGGCAACAGTCGCTTCACCTGCAAAGCTGACAGTCAGTGGCGGAGAAGTTACCGCAGAGCTGATATGGAGCAGTGACAAGTACGATTACATGATAGTTGCCGATGAAAAATATCTCCCTGAGATAGTTGACGGACATTCAGTGTTTGAAGTACCTGTTATCGGATTTGATTACAAAATGCCTGTTTCTGCCGATACTACGGCAATGAGCCAGCCTTATGAGATAGAGTATACGCTTTATTTCGATTCCTCAACAATAGCTGAATGAAAGGCAGACTGACAGCATTTACGGCGATATCGCTTATACTGCTCACATCATGCGGACAGCGGGATACAGTCGTTGAGCCGATCACAAAAAATGAGAACTGTATGCCGCTGGAGTATGCCGATCAGTTTTCGGTGGAGTATCTGGATGACGGCTGTTCGCTGATAACCATTGACAAGGACAGATATATTCTTGTCCCTGATGGGGCAGAAGTGCCTGAAAATTCTGATGGAGCGGTGATCATCGAACAGCCTGCGGAGAATATCTATCTTGCGGCATCGGCAGCGATGGACTTGTTCAGCGGGATAGACGGACTTGACAGCGTTTCCATGACCTCCACAGACAGCAAAAACTGGACTCTCCCTGAGATA
>JAEDMD010000218.1 GCA_016303195.1 Oscillospiraceae bacterium
CGACGGAACTTTGAACCATGCCTTTCCCACAGCCATTCCGCAAGCCATATCAGTTGAGCCGACACCTGTTGAGAAAGCGCCGAGAGCGCCGTAAGTGCAGGTGTGGGAATCCGCACCGATGACCACATTTCCTGCAGTAACAAGACCTTTTTCGGGAAGCAGAGCGTGTTCAATACCCATTTTTCCCACATCGTAAAAATGAGTGATATCCTTGTCACTGCAAAAGTCACGGCACATTTTGCACTGCTGAGCCGCTTTTATATCCTTATTCGGAGCAAAATGATCCATGACCATCGTCACTTTATTTTTGTCGAATACTCTGTCTTTTCCGAGTTTTGCGAACTCCTTGATAGCCACGGGAGATGTGATATCATTTCCGAGAACGAGGTCAAGGTCGGCGAGGATAAGCTGACCTGCCTGAACCTTTTCAAGTCCTGCGTGAGCCGCAAGTATTTTCTGCGTCATTGTCATACCCATAGTTTTCACTTCCTTTTATCGCTCAATTACTGCTCATCACCTTGAAGCCTTCCTTTGCAAGCGCCTGCCTGATAGCTTCGATATGCTCATAGTTCCTTGTTTCAAGGACTATTCTCAGGTAACAGCCGTTTACAGCGGAGCCTTCATTTGCTCTTTCGTGGTGAATAGAGATAACATTTCCGCCAAGTTCAGCGATAATGCGTGAAACATCCATAAGCTGACCCGGCTTGTCGATAAGCTCTATCATCATTGAATATGAACGTCCCGACATGAGAAGTCCACGCTTGATAACTCGTGAAAGTATAGTAACGTCGATGTTTCCGCCCGAAAGCAGGCATACGGTCTTTTTGCCCTTTACAGGGACTTTGTTGAACATTGCCGCCGCTACGGGAACTGCACCTGCTCCCTCTGTCACCAGCTTATGCTGTTCCATCAGTGCAAGGATAGCGGCTGATATCTCATCATCGGTAACAGTCACTATATCGTCCACATACTCGGAAACATACTTGAAAGTATTTTCGCCCGGTTCTTTTACAGCAATACCGTCAGCAATGGTGGAAACGCTTTCAAGGCGCTCTATTTCGCCGTCCTTTACGGAGTTGTACATACTCGGAGCGCCTGCCCCTGAACACCGTATACCTTGATCTTCGGGTTAAGGCTCTTTATTGCGAATGCGACTCCCGAAATAAGTCCTCCTCCGCCGATAGGAACGATAACAGCGTCCATATCGGGTATCTGTTCCAGAAGTTCAAGACCGATAGTTCCCTGACCCGCAATAACATTTTCATCGTCGAAAGGATGGATGAAAGTGTATCCCTTTTCGTCACGGAGACGGAGCGCCTCGGCATAGGCATCATCATAAACACCCTTTACCAGATTCACCTCAGCACCGTAGCTTTTAGTAGCTTCGACCTTTGAGATGGGCGCACCGTCGGGAAGGCAGATAAGCGACTTTATACCATTTTTAGCGGCGGCAAGTGCAACGCCCTGAGCGTGGTTTCCTGCCGAACAAGCGATAACTCCCCTCGTCTTTTCCTCATCGGATAGCTGAGACATACGGTAGTATGCGCCTCTCACCTTGAAAGAGCCTGTTATCTGAAGATTCTCGGTTTTCAGGTAAATATCCGCTTCGGGATTGATTTTCGGTGCGTGTATTACGTCAGTTTCCCTGATGACCTGCTTTAAAACGTATCTTGCATGATAGACTTTATCAAGGGTTAGCATAAAAAGACCTCTTTTACTGCTGATTATCTCAGCTTGATTTTATTTATGAGGCGGCATTTACCGCCATTTTTAATGTGTAATTGTGATGTCCATTTGCGGACGGAAAAGAATTTGTAGGATAGAATATTGTAGGGAACGGCGCCCTCGCCGTTCCACGATGAACCGATAAAAGTTGCCGTCTTCAAATTCTATGGTTATCAGAGGGCGGATGATATCCGCCCCTGCAATATCATAACGGAGATTATACGTTTATCTGAGGGCGCACACTGTGCGCCCCTACAAATTCTATTGCTATCTGAGAACCGCCAAAGGCGGCCCCTACGAACTACTCACTGAGAAGCTGTTCCACGAACTGCTTTGCTGTACGAGGAGAGCGTCCGTTGCCTGATGAAATGGCGAACTGCTCGGCTTTCAGGGCGATATCCTTTTCGCTCATGTTTATTCCCCTGCTCTTTGCAAGTTCATATGCAATAGAAACATAGGAATTCTTATCGGGACGGCTGAAATTCACTCTCAGTCCGAAACGTGCGGAAAGTGAAAGCGTTTCCTGCAATGTATCATTGCGGTGGACATCGTCACCCTCTCTGTCGGAGAATGTCTCCTTAATGAGATGACGGCGGTTGCTTGTGGCATAAATCACCATATTATCGGCATTTCCTGCAACCGAGCCTTCAAGGGTTGCTTTCAGTGCGCCAAAGCTGTCCTCGCCTGCGGTGAAGCTGAGATCGTCGATGAAAATAATGAATTTCAGCGGATTTCCGCTTATTTCGTCCACTATCTCAGGTATGTTCCTGAGCTGTTCCTTTGTTATCTCGATAAGGCGCAGACCCATTGGCGAATACTCATTGACAATAGCCTTTATGGTGGAGGATTTTCCCGTACCTGCATCGCCGTAAAGGAGAGCATTGAGCGCAGGCTTGCCGCTGAGCAGAGCGAGTGTATTGTTTATGACTGCATTTCGCTGTATATCGTAGCCGTAAAGCTCCGACAGCTTTTGTGTGTCATGGAATTTAACAGGAACGATGCTTCCCTCACGGAAGATGAACATATCACTTTTAGCCCATTTTCCGTAGCCGTACTGAGCAACACCGGCAATGCGCCTGTGGTATTTGTCAGCAAAATCGATATCGCTGTTCTCCCATTTAGGAAGATATCCGCTGTAACCTGTTTCAGCCTTGAAATCCTCGGCGGTAAGCTGTGAAAGCTCCTGAAAGATGAGAAGTTCATTCTCAGCCGCCTCTGAAACCGCAATGTTCAGAGTTTTGCCGCTGCCCTGACTCATGATGTAGATATTTTCATCCTCAGCCACCAGTCTGAAAAGGTACTTGCTGAAATTCACATCACGCTCGTAAAGCTCATGGACGAATTTTCCGTAATGGTCAATGATATCTGATATGTCATTTCCGTCAGCCGCCGCAAGAAGTTCTCTCAGTTCCTTTATTACTGCATCTTCAAGAATATTCCTGAAAACCGAAACGGAAGCCAGCGAAAGCCTGAGTTTCTGTAATTTGCCATTCATTTATAAGACCTCTATGATTTTTTCTGTAATTTCCGTGCAGGTAAGTGGAGTACCGCTTGCAGTACCCATAAGATCAGCGGTTCGGTGACCTGCATCAAGCACCTTGTTTACCGCATTTTCAATAGCATCCGCCTCCTCGGATAGTCCGAACGAATAGCGGAGCATCATTGCACCCGAAAGGATGGTAGCCATCGGATTAGCCTTGTTCTGTCCTGCGATGTCGGGAGCGCTTCCGTGAATCGGCTCATACATACCAAAGCTATCCTCTCTCAAAGAAGCTGAAGG
>JAEDMD010000219.1 GCA_016303195.1 Oscillospiraceae bacterium
GCTTTAGGGACGGATGCGCTTTTTCTTTATCACGATATATGCGGTGTTGCCATAAAGCTGCTATATGAGTACTCCCCTTATTGTAATTGCCCTGCGTTTTATTATTTATCAAGATATTAACCGAAATAATTAAATATAATTAATTATTAATAAAAATCCGTTGTATTTTTTACTAAAATATGTTATATTGTGTTTGTTCTTTATGAACACTATAATACTTGTTTTTATTTCAGGGAGGGAAATAAAATGAAAAGAAATGTCAGAAAATCTATTATAAGCAATATCATGGCTGCAGCTATGACGCTTTCTTCCGCTGTCGCTGTCATCCCTGCGACTACTTCGGCTGAGGAGGAGATTGAAGGTCAGGTCATTGTAAACTCTGATTTCGACTATTCGGAAATGCTTCTGCCGTGGAATGTTGTTGCGAGTAACGGCGCTTCTCAGGCATTCCAGATCAAAGACGGCAAACTGATAATCACAGTCAATATTTCTGATGGCAATGATTCCCGCTACGATCTCCAGCTCAGACATAAGGGTCTGGAGCTTCAAGAGGGCCATGAGTACGCTGTAAGCTGTAAGATATCAGCAACTGCTGACGGTTACATCTACTCAAGTATAGGCGATTACTCAGGAAATAACGAATATTGGCACAATCTCAGCGGAGAGGAATGGATACCGCTTAAAGTCGAGAAGGATAAGGAGTACAATATCGAGGATACCTTTACTATCACTCAGGCTGTAAACGGTCCGTCTCAATGGACTTTTGCGTATGCTAATAATAACGGATGGTTCAATTCTTTTGATACAGGTATGCCGCAGGGCTCTCAGATAGTTTTTGACGATCTGAAACTTATCGACAAAACAGAGGGAGCTATAATCGAATATCATCCGAATGAGTACGGATTTATAAATCCAAAGAGCAATGTGCGTGTAAATCAGCTCGGCTACTTCGCTTCACTCGCTAAACGTGCTTCATACGTCACGGATAATCCGAAGCCATGCGATTTTGAACTCCGTGACAAGGACGGAAAGCCCGTTTATACAGGCAAATCTTCCGATATCGTCATGGACGAAAGTGCAGGCAATGCTGCCAACAATAATACGCCATACGGCGCTAAGCACAAGGATTCGGGAATGTTTGTCCATATCCTTGATTTCTCCGATTTCGACAAGGAGGGCACTTACACTATCTTCGTCAAGGATAAGATCGGTGTAAGCGATACATTCAAATTAAATGAATACAGAAGGGGCGAAAATGACACTCATGCCGACGGCGACAAGCTGATGTGGAAAAATCCTGTAACGTCTGTTGAATACTGCATGAACGAATCTGCTCCTTTCAAGATAGGAAGCAAAATTTACAGCGATCAGCTTTTCGCAGATTCGCTGAACTATTTCTATCAGAACCGCTCAGGAATGGATGTAACAGGGAAGTACATCACCTCAGGCGATAAGCAGGGTCTGTCTCACAGCGGTCAGAAATCAGATACCGCTTTCGTTCAGGAAAAATGGGTCAAGTCCTACTCGACCTATGAATTCGACGGAGACAAGAAGTATTCTGTTGATGTTTCAGGCGGATGGATGGACGCTGACAGCCATTGCAAATCCGTCGTGAACGGCGCTTACGGTGTGTGGATGCTCCAGAATTCCTACGAGCTTGCAAAGGCTATGGAGACTGCCGATAAATTCACCGACAGCTGTTCTATCCCCGAAAATGATAACAAATACCCCGACATCCTCGATGAAGCAAGATATGAGCTTGAGTGGATGATGAAAATGATAGTATCCAAGGATGACCCGTATTTCGGCGAGGATGCAAAGGATATGGTCTACCACAAGGTTCAGGATCATAAATATCTTGGTCTTGGATATAAGTCATGGGATTATATCTCCGATTATGATGTAACACGTATCATTACCCCTCCGACTTATGCGGCAACTCTTGACCTTTCTGCCTGCGCTGCACAGGCTGCCCGTCTCTGGAAAGGCATTGATGACGAATTCGCAGAAAAGTGCCTCGATGTTGCAAAGAGAACATATGCGGCTGTAAAGGCTAAGAACGGCTGGAAGGTAGATTCAGGCGATTATTATAAAGACCCTTATTTTGCACCTCCTGAAATGGCTGTAAGCTCTAAGGCATACGGCGATCCGTATGTTCAGGATGAGTTCTACTGGGCAGGCTGTGAGCTTCTTGCGGCAACAGGCGACAAGGAGTATTACGATGATATCAGCGAATACATGGGCGAAAAGCTCGCAGTTGATTCACCGAAGGAAGATATAACCGCAAATACATATTCTTTCGGTTCGCTCTCGCTTTCACTGAACAAGGATAAACTGAAAAAAGAAGATGCGCCTAAGATAATCACCTCTATCAAGGTAAGCGCTGATGAATTCATCAAGGATATGCACAGCGATAAAAACGGAATGGGCGTTCCGCTCACATCAATAGAATTTTTCGAACCTTTGGGTATAGGTATTGCTGAAAATTTATACGGATACCCCTATAACTCAAACGGCGCAGTTATTGACAAGGCTCTTATCATGGCTTATGCTTATGAATTCACAGGTGATAAGGAATATCTCAGCAACGCTTCTGAAGCTATGGATTACATCTTTGGCAGAAACGGTCTTGATTTTTCATTCGTAACAGGCTACGGTGTAAATTCAGTTGAATATCCCGTTCACCAGTTCTGGGCAAACAGCATCGATCCATATTTCCCGAAAGCACCGTCAGGTGTACTTGTAAGCGGCCCGTCAAATACTACACCTCATAACCATTATCTCGACCAACTCGGCATAAACAGATATATAACAGCACCGCAGAAGTACTATGCAGACTGCATTGAGGCATATGGCACAAATGACTGCTCGATACAGCTTAACGCACCGCTTACTGCATTTGCTTCATTCATGCAGGATGCCGCTGACGTAAGACCTAAACTGCTGATTGATGAGAAAACAGATGATCCCGAAACAACAACTACAAGTGCGACTGCAACAACTTCAACAACTACTACGACAACAGCAGCAACAACTCCTGTTACTGCCGATTCAACAACAGTATCGACCGTTCCTGCTGACAAGGTCGGCGATGCAAACGGCGATAAGGAAATAACAATGGCTGATGCAGTTATCATCATGCAGGCTATTGCAAATCCTGACAAATACGGAGTAGACGGCACTGACGAGAATCACCTGACCAAACAGGGACTTGCAAATGCAGACTGCTTCAATCAGGGCGACGGAATGACTTCAAAGGATGCGCTGGCGATACAGAAGTATACACTCAAATTTATCGGCGAACTGCCAGAGAAAGCGAAATAATAAAAAAGCGGCGAAGCCGCACATCATCAATAAAACTCCCGATTGATTCGGGAGTTTTATTTTGGGTAAGGGTAAGATGTTACGGCTTGACCGATACGTGTGATGAACTGTCCGTAAAGCATCGCTGCGCTTGCTTTACTACTTCTCAGGGAGGGCGCTGCC
>JAEDMD010000017.1 GCA_016303195.1 Oscillospiraceae bacterium
AAGGCTAAAGAGAGCCGCTTCCGCCTGTTAAGCTTACGGCAGAAACGGCAAAGGAAACCTTGTAATAGATTCCGTATCTGTTGGCATACTGCAGGGGAGCCGAGCAGCTTTTTAGAATGACCGCACCCGTAAATTCGGGCGTTTCTATGGTAAAGCTATGTGCAAAAAGTGCCCTCTGCAGTTCAGCAAGTTCTTCAGGGGTAAGATAACCCGTCGTAACGCTAACACTGTACCGCATTCCCTTGAATTTGCTTATGTTTCTGTAATCGTGCGTTGTGAAATTATCGGCGACCTGCTCCCAGGAAGGGGAGTAGGAGGATATCTTTTTAAGCAGATAGCTTCCGATTTTAACGGTAATACCGCCATTGTATTTGTCAGACATTAATCGTTCCGCCTCCGTTCCTGATAGCATTAAAGAAATCGTTTATCGTTATGTTGACAACGCTTGCAAACTGCTTTCCGTCGATGTTGAGGGCAATCGTAACGGGTGTGTCGGCGCTGATATCGCTGTACGAATCGTTCTTTGAGGATTTTGACGAAGATTTAGCCGTCGTTTCCGTCCCGAGGAGAATGTCCGTAAGGCTCATAGTTTCGTTAAAGCCCCTGATGTATTCCTCGGCAGCCGATTTTCCGCTTTCGTAAGCCTGAGGGGAAAGGGCGTTAAGAGAGGTTTCAATGGTTTTTTCAGCTTGTGCCGCCATTTCGCCCGCTTCCGCCTTCATATCGTCCGTGTCGTCAAGACCTGCAAGACGAGCTTCTTCGTAGTATTTTTCAATATCCGAATAGTGCTTCTGTAAATTTTTAGGAGAAAGCTTCAGCAGCTCTTCCACATACTGACTTCGGTCATCGTAGCTCATGGACTTGATCTGATTAAGATACTCTTCCGAAATGCCCGTCTGTTCAAGCTTTGCCATGTTTTCACGGTACCGGTGCAGCTTGCTTGTCTGCTCCGAAACGTCATTGAAGATGAGCCTTTTATCGCCCGTTCCTGCTTCCGTTATTTCTTCGGTAAGGTCGAGAGCACTTATATACCCGTCCTTTGACTTTTCAAACTCCTTCTGAACGTCATCATATTTTGATTTAACGGCTTCGGATATCTCTTCTGCAGACTTTTTCCATGCATCAGCCTCTTCCTTGGCGTTCTTGTCAATAAGCTCCCTTTGCTTCTGAGAGTATTTGCTGTATTCCGAAGCATACAGCTCCGAGCTTTTGTCAAGGGAATCAATTATCTTTTTAAGCTCATCGAGATACCATTCATCGCTGTATCCCATTTCCGCCTGCATGGTTTCAAGCGCTTCAACACGCTTCTGATAATTTTCCTTTGCCGTTTTTTCGGCTTCCGAAGCCGCCTTTTCGGCAGCCGCTTTTTCGGTTTCCGAAAGCTTGTCATAGTAATCGGTCACTTCATCGTAGTACTTCCACCATTCCTCAGATTCCTCGTCCCTGTTCGCTTCAAGCAGGGTTTTTCTTTCAGACCAGTAATCTTCTTCGGTCAGCTTGTGCTTTGCAAGTTCGCTGTCCAGATCATCAAGAGAGGAAACAACAGCTTCCCATGCCTCTTCCTGCGCCTTTTTTGCTTCCTCAGCCGCCTGCTGTTCGGCAGCCTTGATAGCCTCCGCATTGCCCCTCGCCGTTTCTGCCATAAATTCGGCAGCCGATTTCGACATCTGCCCGTATTCTTCGGCAGCCTCTTCAACAGCCTCGGCTTCGTCCCATAAGCCTTCCTGCAGCTCCCAGGTGCCCGAGGTTACCCCGGCACCTGCCGAAATATCTTCGGAAGTCATTCCTTCGTTTATGTTTTTCATTATAAGCCTTCCGATGTATGCAAACGGACTGTTATTTGTGATAACACAGTCCAGTATAGCATCACGGATACCATCGACAGCCTCTCTTGCACCTTTGATCCAGTCATATTCCACAAGTCCCTTTCGGATGCTCTCGCCTATCTCGAAGGGCACAGTCATCAGACTTGGGATAGATTCAACAAGCGCCGAAACTAATTTAATGATTATCTCGGGAGCCTTCTGTAAAAGCATCGGAAGAGCAAGACCGATACCCTCGGCAAGACCGTTTATAATGTCTGTGGCAGCATCTACAACCATTGACAGATTATCCGCAATTGTTTCAACAATGCCGATAACAGCTTCCACAGCGGCAGGAGTAAGGGACGGAAGAGCGTCGGCAATACCCGCCGCAAGACCCTCTATCATGCGGAAAGCGACATTTGTTATATCAGGGAGTGACTGAATGATCTCCTCACAGAATACAGTTAGAACATCAACAGCACCCTGAGCAAGATCCGATGTGCTGTCACCCATTCCCGCAATAAGGTTGCGGACATTATCTCCGCTCTCCTGAATAATGCTTGTTATATCTTCAAGCCCGTCAAGCAGTTCATCGGCAAAGCCGCCCAATATTTCCGCCGCTCTTTCAGGATCGGCGCCCTCGGCAAGCATTGAAGCAATATCAGGCAGACCGTCATTCAGAGCACTGATAAACTGCTGCATAACAGGAATCAGTTCTTCACCCATCATAGCCTTAACACTCTGCATATTCAGTTCAAGAATTCTCTGCTGATTAGCAAAGCTGTCCGAAGTCCTCTCAAAATCGCCCTGAGCATCGGCAGACTGTTGAAGGATATAGTTGTATCTGAGCATCGTCTGTTCTGCCTGGGACATATCCTTCCATGCCTTTGTTATGCCTTCAGACAAAGCATAGGCTTCGAGATTTGCGACCGAAAGATTTATACCAAGCTGTTTAAGCGGTTCGGACTCTCCCGATATGCCTGCACGGAGCTTTTCAAAAGCCGTGTCCGAGGAAATATTATAGAAAGAAGCCATGTCGCCTGCAAGCTGTGACATTTTTATGGACATATCCTCAATGCCGTCTGTAATGCCCGACGACTTGAAAAGTGCACCCATTGTGCCCGCATACCCTTCGGCAGCAAGCTTTGTCATGCCGAACTTTTCCGCCGCTGTGTCGGCAAATTCGTATATCTTGCTGCTGCCGCTGCCGAAAGTAACATCAATGACATTCTGCTTCTCAGTCAGATCGGAAGCAAGCTCTATTCCTTCAAGGGCATAGTCCTTCATGGCCTGTGCCGCCTGTTTCAAAATGTCTGTAAGAGCCTTTAAAGCTTCCGTGGCAATGTTGGCTTTCAGTACATCTCCAAACCTCGATACCTTTTCAGCACCGTCATCGGCAGTGTCGTTAAACTTCCTCTGCTCTTCGGCGAGATTGCGGATAGAAGCTTCGGTACTTTCGATTTCACGTCTGTATTCTCTGTATTCTTTTTCGGAAATTTTTTTGTTTTCTCTTGCCTTATTTACATCTTCTTCGGCAGAACGCAAAGCCTTAAGCTTGTTATTGAGCTGTGCTATCTCATTGGCGTACAGTTCGTTTTTCTGAGCAGCCATTTCCGCCGAATCTCCACCCTTGGCGATAACAGAGTTTACAGCCTTCATTTCCTGTGAAAAAGATGATATAGCAGAATCGGCATCTTTAAGTCCTTTTTGCAGTCCGCTTGAATCTATACCTATTTTCGCCATGTAACCGTATTTATTTGCCAATTAGTTCACTTCCTTTCAAGAAATTTTGAAAGCTTCTTGTCAAGCTCTTCAATACCCCAATCCTGCACTGATGTTACAAATCCGCTGCCTTTGGAAGAATTGAGGTATCTGTTATCATGAGCAACAGTATCATGATCGAAATTAATCAGATGAATAATTGACCACCTTGTAGTATTTCTGACTGCATAAACAATACGAGGCTCTTTGTCAGTCGGAAGTGTGCTGCCGACTCTTGACCATAGCAATGCTTGTGGGTCACTGCTGCTCCGAAACAGCGTACTTGATGTCAAATACTTCCAACTTGCTTTTGTAACTCCCGGTTGGTATTTGGCTGCTTTAGGACAGTGTACAGCTTTCGGAACATTTTTACTTCTGTGAACAGTGATCCTCTGCACGTTTTGAGTATGGGTAGAATATTGCCGGATAGGTGTTTTGCTTTCCACCATAGCAAGCATTTGTTTTTGAACATCTTTTGCAGCCTGATGTGCTTCCTTGGATAAAGATTGTGTGTAAGTCAGTATGCTTTTCAGCAAATCATCACCCATTGATGTTTCAAACCGTGCACCGTAATCGTTATACCACGAAACATTATTATCATTTTTTATGTTGCCCACAAAATCCCTCTTTTCATGCATAAAAAAAGCGCCTATGCCCGAAGGCATAAACGCTTGAAAAAATAAATTGTTTGTGATATGATAATCAACGAGCCATAGAAAGCGAGGTGATAATATAGCATATAAAGATTTTTCATATGAAACTGATACGCTTTATACAAGCTCTTTTGAAAATCAAATACTTATGATAACTGATGCCGATAGTATTGATAGTTTTGGAATAAACCAATTCAAGGTAGGCAGTCAGCGTGTATGTGTTTATGCAAATAATTGTACCGTTAATTGCGATGTAATTGTCTCTGTAAAGTCTGAAGATAATAATTCTTACTGTATCAAAGTGAAAAATATTACAGTAAAAAAGCGCAGATCACGAGTATAACCGCATTTAACAAATAAAAAGGCTCAAAAAGTGTCCGAGTAGCCGCCCGGGCACTTTTTTTAATCCAATATCTGAATTAAAGAAATATCGTTCTGCTGTACAATACCCGGCTCAATGTTATCATCAAGCCATATGCAGGCTTCACCGCAGCCGCTGTCCCATTCCGATTGAAACAGAATAACGTTTGCAATTCTTTCTCTGCCTCCTCTTTCAACGACCCTTACTTTATGACCTGTGCTGTTATATAACGTTTCACTATCCATAAATTATTCCTCCGGATATGTTGGAACTAAGTGAGTGCCATCTTTTGAATAATGGATTACACCTCTGTTCGTTTTGATTTTTTCGTGAGTTACAAGAGAGCAGAATACACCGAAATTCTCATCGGCAGTTATCAGTTCCTGATACTGACCATCTTTCAGCTTTTGAACCTTGCCTGTCAGCGATTTGGAATTGATAATTTCCTGTATTTTCATTTTGTTTACAGTAATGTAACTCGGAAATTCTCCGTTTGCAATGCGCTTCTCGTATGCAGGATTTCCTATAACGTGTCTGCCCTGTTTTTCTTTATCAAGCTTTGTGGGAAATTCACCGCTGTCAATTTTGGCTTTTAACTCGGCTTTTGCACTCGGCAGACTTCCGTTAAACTGACCGTTAGATTTCCGAATTTCTCTGCCCCTAACATCAATTATATCATCATTCTCCGATTTGTCAACAGGCTTTGGGATATTCGCCCCCTCGCCAGTACCCATATCAACCATAGCATTGGTGTTCGGGGTGTAGATCTTGCCCGTTTTCGGGTCAAGAAGCACATCATTAAGACCGAGCCTGATAAAGTTTACCCCGAGAGGCGGCAGATCCTCAAGCTCCCTGACTTCGTCCAGCTGCATAAAATTCTGTTGTAAAGCCACCGCATAAGCATTGTACCTCTGCTGAATGTCGCCCCTTGTAAGCTCTCGGGTGTCGAAAGCGAAATAAACAGTTCCACGCTCATTTTCAAGGAGAAGATCATTGTCATAAGCCGCTTCAAAAGCGTCAATAACGGGCATTACAGCATTCTTGACAGTAGCGTCGGAAAGAATTCCGTCTGATGTTCCGAACAGCTTCATGATCTCCGCATTGGCAGTCTGCATATTCTGATTTATCTGCATTTCAACAGCAGTGCTTGATATCTCCTTGAAATCAACGCCGTTGTTGAGAAAAACCATGCTCTCGGTGTTCTCATTTGAATAAAGTCTTGACCAAGCCGACTTTACTTCATCTACAGCACCCTTTGCAAGGGTCTTTTCAGCCTTAAGGAATCCCTTCTTGTTACCGCCCTTCATCAGCTGATTTTTCTGAAATTTCATCATCTGATAAGCCGTGTCGAGGATAAGCGGATTTTCCTGCACGATCCCCTTGCCTCTTCCGAAGCCGTCAGTGTTTTTCAGAACCTTCAGCAGCTGGTAAGGATAATATGTTTTGCCCTGCACCGAATATGTAAAATGCTTGTATATCACATCATTCACATTTTTCTGTACATTCACATATTTCTCGGGAACATAATACAGCTTATCAGGGAAATCAAGCTGTCTGCCGATATATGCAAACGCCGAACCTCTGAGAAGGTAATCCCTTACCATAGAGAACCTCATTTCATCGGCAGAAATAGTATCCCCCGTAACGGAGTTGAGCATAACAACTCTCGGGTCGTCCTTGATCTCCTCGACCTCCGAACCGTTCTTTCGGTACATCTTCACAGGCAGCATAGCTACCGCCGAAGCTATCATATTGACGCACCTTGCAACGCTGGGTATCTGCATTGCAAGGTCGCAGTCAACAGAATTGCCGTATAACTTTGCATACATAATATCCGCTGCAAGTCCGCAGTTTTCAATAGTCATATCCCGTTTTTCGGTGGTTTCCTTTTTTGAAAAAAGTCCCATTTGACTTCTCCGCTCCTTTCATTTGGGTATAAAAATACCGCCCATTTCTGAGCGGTTAAATTAATGAATTATTTCAAGGGATTTAATATCGCTGAGATTAAACAAATTTGGTTCTACATCAAGATCTATACCAATGCAAGGTTCATCAGACCCGCTATCATATTTGTCCTCATATAGCCCTACCTTTCCGACAAGTGTTCTGTTTTCCTTATCAACAAGTCTGACTTTTTTGCCATAGCTTTTTTCCATAATAT
The DNA here is from genome assembly GCA_016303195.1 of Oscillospiraceae bacterium. Lineage (GTDB taxonomy): Bacteria > Bacillota > Clostridia > Oscillospirales > Ruminococcaceae > Ruminococcus. The sequence continues at coordinate 6,742 of JAEDMD010000017.1, forward strand.
CCGCTAAATTCATAATTACTCCTCCGGGAATGGATAAGCAGGGACAAGATGTGCGCCGTCTTTCCCTATGTGAATCGTTCCTCTGCTCGTGGGATACTCTTTACCCGAATATTGGTCTACATATATTCCCCAGTTTTTTGAAGATTGAAAAACAACTTTGAATCCAGAACCATTTAAGTACGTCTTACCTTTATCAAAGTAATTGTTAATTATCGTTTGAGCTTCCATTTTTTTGACGGTCAAGTATCCCGGATGTTTTCCTTTTGATATAAGATTTTCATACAGCGGATTTCCTTTTATGTGTTTTCCCTGTTGTTTGTTAATCTTAGTAGATGCTTTTCCGGTAGATAAAGCTTCAAACATTTTCTTTTGATTTGTTTCAAAAAAAATTATATCATCGCTCGCAGATTTTGTCAAGCCTTTTTTTGAACTACCGCCGCCTGCATAAGCCTTAATATCAGATAGTCTTTGCCTTCGATTGGTGTTGAATTCATCGTATGTATTTTCGGATAAAATATTTGAATATCCGCATTTTGAAGAAAAACGTCCCGTTATAGGGTCATGGCAGTCATTATACCTCACCTCCACCGCCCTAAGCTCACCGAAGAAATGTTCGGAAGGGAGTTGCCAATATGGAGATTTGTAGATGTTCATGGTTTTTACCCGTTTGATAATCTGAAATTCTTCATATCAGCTATATCAGAATCAATCATACCTATTTCAAAAGAATAATCTTTTCCGTTTCTTCTTGAAATGTTTTCAAGCTTGTTTTTTAAATCAATTTTCGATTTTAATGCATAATTAAATTCTGAATCTGACAAAGATTTAATTGTATTACTGTCAAGTCTGAGTTTTCTATTAGCAGTCGAAATCATCGCATTTGATTTATATCCTGAATTTCTATAAAAACTAATTGTTCTCGCAACTGCTGAACCGGTATCTTCATCAGTAAAATAATCAATGCCATTGATTGTTGTTTTTCTCCGGTCACTTTGCTTTATATATTCGCTTGTAATTCTGTCAACCTCGGATTGCGAATTTTTTTTAGCTTGAAAAACATACATGCTTTTTCCACCCTTTGAATATAGAAAACTACCACCACCGCCGTTAGCCGTGGTAAATCTTCCGTTAGTCGGGTCATGATAAGGATTAAACCTCAGCTCCGTATCAGTAACCTCATGTTTCGCAGGCATATCCCACATACCCATAAAAATAACCACCTTTCACACCACCTGACAAACAAAACCGCCGTCAAGCAGAACATTTTCATTCAGTAAATAAACCGCATTTATAAGCGCAACCACCATATCCACCTTACCCGCCGAACGCTTTTTGTTGACATACTTGTTAAGGTTCGTGTCCTCGGTGCACCTTGCGTTTTCAAAGGAATTTTCAAGCAGTAAATTCTTTTCATATCTGAATTTTTTCATCAGAATGTATTCCCTCAAAAGCTTGGTCGCAGGGTGAAGAACGCTTGAATGCTGCTTTACAAGCACGCAGGACACGGGGTTGTCCGCCGCTTCAAGCTTCTGCACGGTAGAAATGGCATTGTAACGGTCAAAGCCTGCGTCCGCTATGCAAACGCCGAATTTATCTTCAATTCCGAGAATAAACTCCTCAACGAAGCCGTAATCAATGACCTCGTCGCCGCAGGCGAAGCAGCAGCCTTCACGAATGCAGCGCCTGTAATCCAGCTTCTCCCTGTCGCTCTTTTCGTCCACCCTGTCTTCGGGGATAAAGCCGAACACAGCGGCATGAATAATTCCCTCCTCGTCATAAGTGACCATAGCAACAGCAGTGTTGTCGTCCGTCTGAGAAAGGTCAACACCGAGATATACCGTCCTGCCCTTCCACCAATCCGCAGGGTGTTCGCAGACGCATTCCCTCACATCGTCAATGTTAACATACCCTTCCGAGCCTACACCCTTGTACATGATGTTATTGTGCTTGCAAAGGTAGTTTTCACGTTTGTTTTCGTAAAGCACTGCCATTTTCCGCAGCTTTTTTATCTCCTCGAAAACTTCGGGATTTGCAGCCGCAACGGGATTCGACTGATAAATGACCCTGTCGTCCGTTTCCCAGCTTTTGATAAGCTCGTCATCGGGTTCGTAAAGCAGGGCAAAAACGCAGTCAATATCGCTTATCCCGTCAAGGATCTTTTTGGCAAGATCTATTTCGTCAATAAGCACGTTGTTTTCATTGGGGTATTGGGTGGAAATGATAATACCCAGCTTGTTCTTCAGCGTTATCTGAGAAGATCGCATAGCTTCCACGGGATAGCTGTCCAGAGCGCCTGCTTCATCGGCAAGGAATATAGTTGCAAGCTTACCGTCCATTCTGTCATTGGAATAAGCGAGGGGAGTGTACTCGGTTTCCGTCAGCAGACAGGTTATCATATCTCTCGTTATCTTGAAATGTTTTTCAAGCAGGGGAGACACCTTGATGATCTTCCTTACCGCAAGCCGAAGCTCCGAAGAAAGCTTGTAATCGGGAGCCACAGAAAAAAGCCTTGAGAATCTCGCTTCGCAGAGCATTGCAATTATGAATATGACCGCAGAAGTAAAGGTCTTGTAGTTTTTTCGGGCGATCTCAAGAAGAGCTGTTGTATAAAGCCGCCTGTCGTTATCTGTCCGAAATGTACAGAAAACCGCCATGATGAGCCACAGTGCATAAGGTTCAAGTGACAGCAGCATATTCTTTCCCGTGTCGGGGTGTATCATAAGGGTAAGAATGCCCTTGATTCTGCCCCACTCCTTGCCGCTCACATAAGCGACATTGCTTTTTCCGTCAGCGATCTCAAGCCACTTAAAAGCCTGCTTTTTTATGTATCTGCCGACCTTGTCATTGCTTTCGTCGGTGCAGGCTAAAGCGTATTTATACGCCGTAGTATCTGCAATTCTCACCCTCTCACCTCCGTTCGGGTATAAAAAACCGACTATCCCTGAGATAATCGGTTGAAAAGTATATTTTGTGTGGTATAATTATTCTGAGCCTGCAAAAGCGAGGTGAGAACAATAACTTATCCTGATTTTTCATACCATGACAAAATATACAACTATTCAAGTATAGAAGAACTGATTTGCGACCGCTGTAACATTGGATATGCCAATTCCTCAAATCTGCCGCATAATGTTGAAAATCGTTACACATCAGATGTGTTTGTATATGCAAGTGAGGGAAAAGCGTCCTGCTACATATCCGTTACAAAGCTAACATCAGGAGAATATGAGATATCAATAAGACGATTATCTTCAACTCCTTAATATCTGTAAGTATAGCCTTCGGTACCGTCTCCGAAACGTTCCGAAAGCTCACGCTTCACATCTTCTGAATAGTCTTTTTTTAGAACGGCAGCCGATTCCACAACCGAAAAAGCACATCTGACAGCTTCGTGAGCCTCCTGCACATTGCATCTGTTGCTTGCAAAAACATCAATTATTTTTTCTGCTGTATCTGCAATCTTTTTATGCTCCAATCGCATTATCATCACTCCTTAATACTTACAGGCTCAGCCATTCTTTCAGCTTGCTGATTGAGTGGCGTTTTTTTCTTGGCATAAAAATACCGCCCATTTCTGAGCGGTTGGTTTTAAAATAAATCTGAATAAGCCAAGTCAACTAACTGTTCGGCAATTTTGCCTTTATGAGAAACCTCGGTATTATTTTTTTCTGCTTTTTCATACTCTTTTCCTTCAATGACCATACATTCCATTTTGACTTTGTGCCACTCATCTTTTGTCATAGTCTTGAAGTTTGATTCGGATAGAGAAAAAATCTCGGAAAGAAATTTTTTCTGAGCTGCGGAAAGGCTCATAACATCTCCTCCTATTCATTGACTGCAACTGTTATGATGTTACCGTTGTCACTAAGGACAACGTGTGTTCTTCCTTTGTCAAATATTGAGCAAGTGCTGTCGGTTTTGCTGTGATAGGTAACATATGGCTTTAGCAAAGCATCTTTAACGTCAGATGTGGAAACTTTTCGTTGAATCATTCTCTCTTTTGCGTGAAGAGAAATGCTATTGACCGTCACTCCATTTGCAGCTTTTATCCCTTTTATGGAACTCTGAAATTCATTGCTGATTTTCATTATACCACTATTTCGAGATTTGTCAATACCCTCTGTCTTTTCGGAAGTACTTCCCGTGAATTTATGACCCTTGCCGAATGTCGCATTTTTGCCGTTCCCACGCTGTTCACCGTTTCAGCCATGTCCCTCAGGCTCGGTATGCATATATTTTTCCTCAGACATAGGGTCGAAAGAACGGGATTCAGCAAAAATAGGTACTCCTAACATTGATATATAACCTTCTCGCCCTTTTCTGAGATTATTAAGTTCGGCAGACAGCTTATTGGCTTCATCATTCCATTGCTTAAAAAGATCTCCGGATTTAAGAGTACCGCCATATTTAATATTTCCAAATTTTTTAGCCATCTTTCGGGCATATTTCATATCTGTTTCAATGTTGAAATCTTTGCTGACGTCGGAATAATTATCATACTTATAGAAACTTCCGCCATCTCCCTTGACGATATATTGTTTGTTTCCTTTTTGTCCCTTTCCTACGTATAGGGTTACTTTGTTTGAAAAACCATACGCTCCGCTTGTAAACCTCCCGTTAGTCGGATCATGATACGGATTGAACCTAAGTTCCGTATCTTTAATCTCATGTTTTGAAGGAATGTCCCACATACCCATTTTATCATCACCTTCTATCCAAAAATATCTGATACCCCGTGCATGAAATCATAGCATTCGTTAAGATATTCCCTGCCTTTTCCGTCTGTCCTGCGCAGTATCCTGAGCTTGCAGGCGTCGGCAAGCAGCATTCGGTAATCAAGAATATCCAGCTCGTTTATTCGGTCGAAATCAAAGCCCGTGTGCTCCTTTACAAGGCTTTCACCCGTTGTTAGGACAGGCAGCTTAAGCAGCTCTTCATCATGCTCGAAATCGGGCTTTTCGGGCAGGGAGAAAAAGTCACAGTTTGCCTTGCAGTATTCGTTAACGCAGTCTATGTATCGGTCTGCGAATTCCCTCAGCGAGGATAAGGGCATGTTGCCGGGAATATCCTTGCAGAGTTCCTTTGCTGTCTTTCGGAGCGTTTCACCCTTTCCGCAGCGTGAAAAGATAAGAGCGTCCCATATGCCTTTTGAGCATACGGGAACGCTCATCATTCCCACAGGTATCAGCGGAATTTTGAAAACAGGCTTTTCAAAGGGCGTTATCACGAGCCCTCAGTCCATACATGACCTGCCTTGCAGTCGCATATAAGCAGGAATTCGCCCGAATCATAGAAAGGCTCAAGAGCATAGGAGCAGGCAAAAGGAGTAACGCTGTCCTGCTTCCATACAGCGTCAAAGCCCGAAGTGTTCTTTCCGATGACAACAACCACCGTGTCGCCGTATTTCTTATCATCATGCTTGAATACAACAACATGAACAGTTTCGTCGCTGCTGTCAAGACCGCCCACAAACGTAAATTCAAAGCCCGATTCGGTGTCTTTGGAATGCTTTGCCGTAGGATACTGCTTTGCAATAGTTTCGCCGTTTGCGTTGAAAAGCTTGAAGTTTGATGTGCCCTTTTCATCGGTTATTGTGTCTACCTTCATTTCGCCGAGATCGGACTTGTCGGAAAGATTTGAGGTTTCGACCTTTACCTCGTAACCGTCCTTGAGATATCCGATCTGATTATCCTCGGTCATTACCCCCGTTATAAAGCTGATAACGGCTGTCGCTTCCTCAGAGGTTATCTTGCGGAGATCTTTTACCTTGGGGAAGGTGCTTGCGTCGTAATCGGCGGAATATACCTTTCCCGAGCCGTAATATGTTTTCTTTGTCATTGCCATAGTTAAATTTCCTCCGTTTCATCTTCGATTTCTTCATCAATGTTAAAAGTGTATTGAGTGTAAAAAAGATTGTTTGCGCTGTCATAATCCGAGGTGCAGGAGTAATCTCCCATTTCCCTGACAGCGCTTTCAAACTGTGCTTCAAGCGCAAAATCCGCATCAGACTTGCTTTCACGGTAAAAGAATGCTATCTGCAAAGTGCAGCGAACAAAGAAAGCCATTCCGTCCGCTCCGTAAAAGCTTTTGTTCGGTATATTCCATACCGCAAAGCGGTGGAGATTGGGAACGGCTCTGTAGCTGTGCCATTCAAGCTTAAGTCCGAATTCGGTCACTTTATTAAGGATCTCTTTTATGCTCATTCTCCGTCAGCCTCCGTATATATTCTCTTTGCACGGAAGATCACTTCCTCATGCCGAAACATGATATCATCTCCCGGTGACATCAGCTCATAAATGATGCCGTCCGAAACTATCCTGTACTGCATTGGCGTTATTTTCATAAGAGCAGGCTGATAACGGCAGGATACCGTCACTGTGAGAGCCGCTTCGCCGCCGACGTTTGCGATAAAGAAATCGCTTGCGTTAACGCCGTTTATGTATGCATAGCAGGAAATGAAGTCCTTCCATTCGTCAGCTTCGTTTATTTTCTGAAAAGTCACCCGTTGATTCATTCTGCTGATGTTCAAAGGTAATTCCTCCTGTGTTCGGCTATGATGCATTCCGCCGTGGGATTTGGCTTGATGTTGTCCCCGGTCATCTCACGGCTGCCGTACATGCTTCCACAGATGCATTTGAACGCATAAACCATTTCGGGGATAGCATCTATCTCTTCGGCGGAAAGTCCCGTCTGAGAAATGAGATGCCCCTTTGCGCTTTCCATTATCTCAAGCAGCAGCTCGTTGTCATAGTCATAGTCTATCCGCAGGCTTTTCTTTACGCTTTCGAGAGTTACCTTGCTTACCTTCATTCGGGGTCACCTCTTTCACAATGCTGCAATAACCGCATCTGAGGAGATCGGAGAGAGCCGCAGAAGCTTCAAGCTCCCTCACTTCTCCCTTTTTCATCACGATATTGCCTGCAAAGCTAACATTTGCCTTGATAAGCATTATCTGTTACCCTGCCTTATACGGGACAGGAAACGGTAACATAAGCTTCTGAATTTACCGGTCTGCCGTCTATCCACATAATAGAAAGAACGCCCTTCATGCCGAAGTCGGCGTACTTTTCATTGAGCACCTGCATGGAAACATCGGGATTGAGGTTTACCTTGTAAGCTCTGCCGAAATCGCCGAAAAGGATAGGCTTATTTCCGGAACCGATATTGTCCATAGCGTCGGAAATGAGAACAGGCTTTCCGAGAATAAAGCCTGCATAGCCGCTTGTAAAATTCTCGTTCTGGTGGAAAATATATCTTCCCGAAACGTCTGTGAGAAGTCTTATTGCGCAAAGGGTGTCGTTTGACATTATCCATGCCGCATTCTGCTGGAAGGGTGCCTTGAGAGCATGATATATCCTTACGATATCATCTGCGACAATGGCAGTGTTTGAAGCAAGCTCATAAGCTGTTCCGGCTGTGGTCAGACCGTAAGGCTTGTCCGAACCGTTTCCGCTGATGATTGCGGATTCCGCCTTGAGTGCAAAATCTCTTTCTGTCTGATACATAACTTCGCTTGCAATGTCAAACTCATTCTGATTAATAAGCTCAAGGGAGAGCTTGGCAAGAGCTGTCAGCTTGTGATGACCTATCTCAATGGTCTTGAACTTTGCGTCCGAAGCGGTGATCTCTCCGATCTCGTCAGTCCAGCCTGCGGATATTTTGTTTGTGCTGTCAGATACGATCTGCTTGTATGTTCCCTTGGAATTTACAACGGAAACCATGTTCAGTACACCCGAAAGGGCAAACGTGTCATGAATGATGTCCTGTGAAAATTCGGAAGGGATAATGCTGCCTGTGCTTGTGGTCGTCATTTCTCCTGCTCTCAGCTCGTTGCCTCTGATAAAGTCTGAAACGATAATATTTGCCGCCCTCACTTCTTCACCCCCGTTTTCCTGCTGATTCTCCGCATCGTCACTGCCGCAGCCTGCAAGAGCCGCCTCCGCTCTCTTTTCAGCTTCGATCGTGGCATTTACCGCCGCAAGATCGGCTTCAAGCTTGCTGAATTCCGCCTGCTCCTCTTCATTGAAAGCTCTTGTTTCGGTTCTGATGCCGTCAATAAGCTCCTTCATTCTGCGAGAGATAGCCCCTCTTTTTTCGATTAACTCTTTCATTCGATAATTACCTCCATAATTTTTATTTTTAGGTCGAATTGTACGTACCCCACGAAGGTCACGCCCTCCGTTTCGGGCATAAAAATAGCGCCCTTGCTCTCCGAAGAGAGCGTAAGCGCTTGAAAACTAAATTAACTTGCCTGTATTTTGCCAAATAAGTGTGATTTATTTGCATATTTGTGCGAAAATCTCAAATAACGTAATCAAATAACACTTTTTTGTTATCAGAAATGCATTTTGTGTTATTAAGCCCATAAAAAATGCGTACCGTTTTCACAGTACGCAATTATATATACCTGTATTTTTCTTCATAAATGCAAGCAACCTGTTCTCTCGGAACGATCGCATGAACAATTCCTAAATCGTCCTCAAACAAGTAATCGCCGCTTTCCTTATCGAAGCTGTAATCACTGCATATGATATTAAGTCGGTCGCCGTTTATGAATTGTATTATTACAATTGTTTCGGTATCTTCCATATTCTCACCGCCTTTCGGTATAAAAAAATCACCCTACGGGTGTAAGGTGATTAGTCTTTTATTTAATAATTTCAAACCACGAAGCAGGATATGCGTATTCTTCTCCAGAATTATCAACAATACATATCATTTCAGTTTTGCCGAGCTTGCTCTTGGCGGGAAATGCATCATAATTTTTTCCTTTTACAAAACCAAAAGCATTATCTTTGATATATTTTACTTTAATCCCATTCGTCAACATAAACATATCCTCCCTTCGTTTTAACTTTATATTCAACTTTGCCAATATCAGGATGCTGATACCAATGTAACTCAATTGTACGGATTTCTCCATATTCGTCATAAACTTCATAGCGGGCTTTTTCTTTTTGCCAGTTTTCAGCGTCACAGTTGTATTCATCAACAAGTCTGTCAATATCGTCAATTTCACGATGTGTCTTGCAATTCTTTCCAGCCATCGTATGATCTGGTGGATATTGGGGTCGAGAACCAACAACAAATTCAACTTGAACGTCAGTACCCGGATAATATACAATTGGATATGATGCTGACTTAGCACCTACACCGCCCTGAATAGGTTCTCCGTATATTGTACCACTTCCGCCGCCATTTGTCAAGCTGTCAGATTCGGATTTCTCATTGCTTTTAGGCTTGCTTCCCGTAAATCGGTGTCTGCTGTCGAAAGTAGCATTCGGTCCATTTTCTCTTAACTCGGAAATTCAGCCGTCCTCCAGCTCCAACCACTTCAAATAAGGCTCACACCACTCATTATGTAACTCAGGCAGTTCCTCCCGAAGTTGCGTTCCCTCTTCATTTGACCGCACTTCATGTTCATCCGTTTCTCCGTCCGCTCTCATTTCGATAGATGTACCCGCATAGCAGGGAGTATATCTGTCATCAATAAGGGAAACTTCACTCAGCTCCATAGCCGTAACTATTCTTCGGGGAATATCGTTTGCCCTGTTTTCTATCTCGCTTGCGATCTTCTTAAATCCGAAGCTCCAACCTCTGAGCTTGCCCGCTCTTGCCTCTGAAATGACCTCTTCATCACGAATATCCGCCGAAGCCCTCAGCCCGATGTTATCCTCATACAGAGAAAGCGTCCCCTCGGACGTGCTGCCAAGCTTCCGCTCTTTATCGTGATTGAGCAGGATATCAACGTTCTTTGCCGCCCTCAGAGCCTGTCCGAAAGCCCCTGCTTTTATCTGCTCAACGCATTTTCCGCATTCGGGGCAAATAACCGTCCTGCTGTCCCTTTCCACAGCATTGACGTATCCTTCAATGTGCAGACTGCCGTCCGCTCTTATTTCGATTTCCATAAAACCTATTCCTCCTCGTCCATATTACCTGAAAGTATCTGCTTCAGAAGTTCGGTGCCGTCATCTGCCGCCTGTGAACTTATGTTTGCTATCTTTGCCCTCGACTGAGGGGACAGTGAAAGCTCATTGCAGCAGCGGAAAAGAATAGCTGTGTAATTCTTCACTGCCGAAACGACCTCTTTGGCATATATCAATCCGGATTCGCTGTTAACGTCACGTTCGATCTGTTCCAATCTGTCAATCGCTATAACGCACTCACGCAGTATCCATTCATCAAGACGGCATAAAATGTCCGCCTCCTTAAGTTCCTTTACGATCAGACGAAAGAGCTTTTTCTGATTATCTGTCAGCCATTCGGGAGGAGAAGGCGGCTTTTTTGTCTGCCCTTTAAGCTTATCTTCACTTTTGGAACGGTTGTCCTTTTCAGCTTTAGTCAAATGTTTTGAGGAAACATTGACGCTCTTTGCAGGTCTTGCCAATCAAATCACCTCCGAAATTTTCATTTAGGGAATTTTTCGTGAACGATAG
>JAEDMD010000018.1 GCA_016303195.1 Oscillospiraceae bacterium
TTTCCTCAGAAAGGTTTGCCCCCGATAATTACATATAAACCTGCTATATGAGTACCGCCCTTATCCGCCCATGCAAAATTATTAATTTGAATAATAGATATCTTCAAGCAGCAGGGTTGAGATGTTGAGGTTGTCGGTCATATGTCTGCGGTGTTTGAATTCGTTGATGTCGTAGCCTTCCTCTGATGTGAGAAGTCCTTCCTTTACGGCGGTAAGCACTCCGTCGTCGGACATAAATGTTATTCCGCTGTCTGATACATTGGCCATTGTGACTTTTCCCGTGTTGTGATTATACTTTACGATGAGAGATTCCGCACGTGAGAAGCAGAGAACTGCAAACATCACTGTAAATCCAACTGCGATAACCTTTGACATATGCATATCCGCTTTGAACTGCTTCACAAGCACTGTAATGAATATAAATGTGCAGAGTACCATGAACCATGTTGTATAAACTCTCATTACTGTCAGACCGTATGCATCAATGTACATCACCATTTTGCTGAGTGAGGTCGCAATGAGAATGAGAGTGAAAATGCAGAAGATAACATTATATATTTTCAGTGCGGAAGTCTTTTCTTCACCGCTGTGGGTGGAGTGAAGATTCATTATCATCATGATGAAAAGGTTTATGACAACTATCCAGCAAAGCTCGAAGAACCCCTTTCTTGCGTATTCCGCATAGCTGAAGCCTTCGGGAAGCCTGCCCATGAATGCTGAAAGGAAATAGCCTGCCTGCGAGATGAAGAACATCACATAAAGCAGAAGCACAGGAGTTGCGCCTGAGTAGAAAACAAGGTTGTTGAGAACTCTCTTTGAGCGGAGTTTTCCGTCACATTCAGCATCGGTAAGGTCAGATATCTTTCTGCGGTAAACGTTTGAATAAAGCATACCGAAAAGATAGAACGAGCATGGAACGGCAATGCAAAGCTGTATTATCCATGTCCATATATCACGGGAAAGGAATTCTTCAAAGATACCTGACAGCATTCTCTCCATTCCCGAATCGGCAGACATGAGGAGCGATGCAACGATAACTGTAACGGGCACTGCAAGCAGAAGTCCGAGCAGGGTGCGCTTGATATTCGTTCCCGTGTCCGAATCCTTTACAGTGTCGGAGAGTATTGCGCTCTGCGCCTTGAATTCGGCAAAGGGACACCTGAACATTGAATCCTTCATTGCAAAAGGAAGAAATCTGTCGATGTCCTTTCTTTCAGCGCAGACGGAGAATACAAAATATGCGCCTGCACCGAAAAGGAATACACCGTCGAGGAATTTAATAAAGCTGTTGTCGGTGATTGAAAAGACGAGGCTGAACATATAAAGCACAACTGCGAGAGCTTTATTGAAGCCTGAAAATACATAGTTCTTATGCTTCATATACATTATTGAAAGTGTAATTACCGCAATGTATATGAGCGATGAGATAATGCCTGTTACATTGAAGATAACGAAGCGGATGAACAGGAATGACAGAATGAATATCAGCGGTGAGATGATACGCTCAGCCTTACCGTGTTCGGGTCTGTCGGGCTGTTCTTCATTTGCAGGGGAGTTCTCCTCAATGGTATTTACAATGTTTTCACAATTTTTTTCAAGAGTCAACATAACGATCAGCCTCCGTGGCGATCACTCTTTTCTGAATTCAAGAATATCTCCCGGCTGACATTCAAGCTCCTCGCATATCTTTTCAAGGGTGGAGAAGCGTACAGCCTTAGCCTTTCCTGTTTTGAGTATGGAAAGGTTAGCGGTGGTGATGCCAATTCTTTCGGCAAGCTCCATTGAAGATATTTTCCGCTTTGCCATCATAACATCAAGATTAACGATTATCGGCACAGAAACCACCTCCGTTCATATAGTGAAGTCGTTTTCGGATTTTATCTCAACGGCATTTTCAAAGACATTTTTCAGCACACGCATTACCAGACCGAAGAATATCAGGAGGAAAGCGAAGAAAACGAAAATTGCTCTCCAGAGAGCGAGAACAGCCATAGAGAAACCTGCAAGCATACACGCCCATGATATCGCTCTGAGGCAGGAGGTGTTTTCGGGGATGAATACCTTTTCGCCTGCGATATTATTCAGCAGTTTATGCAGTGACCACAGCACACAGAATGCCATAGCGATGCAGAAATAGATAACGACTATCATAGGGATGGTAACATTCCTGTCCGATAAAATGCCTATCGGTTCGGAGATATAGTTATACCATTCAGCGCCTCCGGGAACGAAGAACGCAAAGATAAGAGCCAGACCTGCACATACATCAGTGAGTATTCTGGACAGAAAGAGTGATTTATTTTTATTCCACATAAAATGAGCTCCTTTATGTTTTGTGAGTTTATTATAGCATACAAAATATCATTTGTCAATAGCAAATTATTGTTTTTCAATAATTTTTTCTTGAAATTCAGTTTCGGGGGAATTTTTTCGGAAATTTTGTCCGATTCTGCAAAGAACGAACGTAAGTATAAGTGAACGTTCAAGGAACACAAAAACAGTACTGAGAAAGGGGTACATAAATGACATTAAGTGAATTCAGGTCCTTAATGAAGCGCTCACAGCGTGAAGGACACAGGGCCCTGTTTGATGAATACTGCAACTACGTTTACGCTGTTGTAATGAATGTCCTCAGAAATTGCGGAAGCCGTGAGGACGTTGAAGAATGTGTCAGCGATGTATTTGTGAAGATATACAGAAGCTATGCAAACGGCGAGCTGAGAGACGGAGACCTCAAAGGCTTTGTAGGAGCAGTTGCAAAACATACATCCATTGACTATATGAGAAAGCTCATGTCACATAATAAAAGAAATACATCTATGGACGATGAGAATTTCCCTGAGATGGCTTCCGACAGCAGGCTTGACGCAGATACAGAGAAGAAGGACAGAAACCGCATCCTTATGGAAATGGTGAACTCCCTCGGCGAGCCTGATTCAACTATAATAGTACAGCAGTACTTCTACGAAAGAACAGCGAAAGAGATAGCAAATTCCATCGGCATGACAGCAGCAGCAGTACAGAAAAGAAGCGTCCGTGCAAGAGAGAAATTAAAAGATATGCTGATGAAAATGGGAATAGGCAAGGAGGCAATATGATGAAGGAATTTGATATTTTCAGGAACATGGATGATCTTACAGTAGAAAGAATTGCTGATATCCACCCCGTACTCACGGCGGAAGAAAAAGAGAGGATGTTTGCAATGAGCGAAAGAAAGTTCAATATAACAGAAAAAAAATTCCCACAGGGATACAACAGCGAAACAGAAGACGATGACGAAGTAGAGGGCGTAGAGGAATATGACCGTCCTGCATGGCTGAGATACCTCACAACAGCCGCCGCACTGGTACTTCTGGGCGGAGGACTTGCAGTAGGACATAATCTCCTGAAGCGCAGACCTGCCCCCGACGGAGAAAACAACGTTCCTCCCGTTATCGCAACCGAGCTTGAAACAGGTACGACAGTTACCTCAGGCGCAGACAATTCAAAATACACAACAGTCAGCTTTGATATAGATTCAATGCTCACAGGTACAGGAGTATCACAAGTTCCTGCCGCAGTTGAAACAACAGCGGTTCAGACAGCCGCAGCAGCCGCTCCTACTGCCGCACCTGCAACAGCCGCACCTGCAACGGAAGCCCCCACAGAAGCTCCTGTACCCGATATCGCATCATACAAGAGGATAGCAACAGAACTTGAGAGCAATTTCCTCAGCATAGAGCGCTGTAACGGCAATTACTACGGCGATACTTATATGGACGTAAACGATCAGATAATGGTATACAAAGCATATGATGACGGTGTAAATGCGGATGAACCTGTTGTCTATGTACGAATGTTTGAGTATGAAAGCGGAATAAATTCGGTCGATAGTTTCATCAGCGTATATAATTCCACATTTACTGCCGATTCAAACATTTTCAGAAATATTGCAGGGTATGTAGAACCCGGCGGAAGATACTACGAACTGCCAACTATCACTGAATATAACGGAAAGTTATATCATATCTACTACCCTGAGTATGAAGATGTCGTAGAACAGAGAAGAAACGGTTACCCCGGAGATGCAGCTACACCGTCAACATGGATCGGCTGGGAGTTCTATCCCGAAGAAGTGACCAGCTTTATTCAGGGCGAGGTCATCATAGAGAATGCGACTATGGATTCATTCGATGCTATCATTCCTGTATGTATGTATACACCATATGGAGAGTTCCGTTCAATAGATGAATATAATGATAATAACCATTCTTATCATGCAGAAAAATGGCATTTCGTCATTGAGAACGGACAGTGGAAAATACAGCAGGATATGAACGTCGTAAGAGAATGGCTCAGCTATTCCGATTATTTAGCAAAGCTCAACGCACAATAATGATAATTTCATAATTAATTCTCCTATAATCATGAAAAGCTCGGAAACTCAGTTTTCCGGGCTTTTCTGCTGTCGGTACAGAATAAAAACGAATTGGAATAACACATAAAATGCAAAGGACGGCCATTGTCCGTCCCTACAAATTTGAGCTGTTCTCATTGGATGATAAAAAAACTATTGCCTTATGCGGATATATATGATATAATAAGGATAATATATGAAAAATGAAAGGAGATCATTGCATGAACCTTTCGGATATACAAAAATTCACACTGACAGTAAATACAACGATATTGGCATTGGTGCTGGGATTGATGGGATTTTTCCATGTTATAAATGTACCGTTTCTGGTGTATTTCAGCATCCCGACAGCGATGGTATACATTATCGGTTACTATCTGATACATAAGGGAAAACTGGCATTCTACGCAAGACTGGTCTATTTCTGGCTGACGTTCTACATGGGAGTAACAACGATATGTCTCGGTTACAGCTACGGATTCCACTTGTACTGCTTTTCGGTAGTGCCTACTGTTTTCGTTGCGGAATACATGGGATATAAGCTCCGTCACCGTAATTTCAAAGCCGTTCCTATCAGCTTTTTCGTGGCGATATTTTATATATTATGTACGGGTTATGTTGCACTGAACGGGCCTGTATTTGAACGTGACCAGAAGTTTGCCGCATTTTTCTGGGGAGCGAATGCGATAATGGTTTTCGGCTTTCTCATAGGCTATCTTGCCTATCTTGTGAAGCTGATAATAAATTCCGAGGAACAGCTTGTGAAAGCGGCACACGTTGACAGGCTGACGGGGTTGTACAATCGTCATTATATGCTCGGCTATCTTGAATCGGCAGCGGACAGAAAAGGCGGATTTGCGGCAATGTCGGACATCGACAACTTCAAGAGGATAAATGACACCTACGGTCATAACGGCGGTGACGAGGTTCTGAGGACGGTTGCGGAAACGATAAAAAATGTATGCGGCGGATGTACGGTCGCACGATGGGGCGGTGAGGAATTCCTGATAGTGTCCGAGGAGGATATTTCCGAGGGACAGGAAATGCTTGAACGTTTACGCAGAACGATAGAAAGCAATCCCGTCAGCTTTGAGGGTCAGGAAATAAAAGTCACCATCACCATAGGAGCGGCTTCAAGACGGACAGAGCAAACCATCGACCAATGGGTGCAGGAAGCCGATAACAGGCTGTATTACGGTAAAAACAACGGCAAGAACCGTGTTATCGTCAATGAATGAAAAAGGGCGCACATATCGTGCGTCCTTTGTTATTTCCAACAATTGCATTTATTTCGCTGTAACAAAATCATTGATTATATCGGATAATTTTTCGGGGTGCTGTGCATACATGAAATGCGAGCCGGGGAGGTTTATTTCCTTGCAGTTGCCGACCTTTTCAAAATATTCCGAGCGCTTCTGAAGCTGTTTCTTTTCAAAATCGGACTGTGAATCGTCCCATATTTTCTCAGCGGCTTCTTCACTGTATTCGCCGTCACGGTATATCAGATAATCCTTGATATCTTCCTTTTTGGTGAAATTGGTAGATACGTATATTTTCGGGATATCGTTGGTCTTGACAGAATCAAATGCAGTATGAGAATTTGCAACGTAATTTTTTATTTCGTCAATTGCCGAGGAAGAAAGAATATTTACATTGTTGAATGCGGCGGCATCCTTTGCGTATTCGCCGTATTCGCTGTAATCCTCATTTCTACGGAGAAATCTCAGGACACCCATTTTGCCTGCTATTTTTCCGACAGTGTAAGACCATGCAGGGAGGCTCATATCTTCATCAACAGAGTTGACGGAATCGAGGAAGATAACACCCGAAACCTCGTCGGGGTAATTTGACTCCCAGTAAGTGCCGTACAGACCGCCCATAGAGTGCGGCATAAGGATGTAAGGCGGTTCGATACCTGCATTTTTCAGTGCAGTACGTGTGCCCTCGACAACCAGTTCGGTGGTGAGTTCCTCATCGGTGTCGGTGCAAAGACCGTAACCGGGACGGGGAGTAACGATAAGGCTGATGTCATCGCTGAGATGTTCAGACAGCATTTTCATATCAACAGTAAAAGCCGCATCGCCTGAACCGGGCATAGCAATTACTTTGTGTTTTCCGTCGCCGTAGATATTCATATTCATGTCAAAACTGCCTGCTGAAACAAGGTTAACGAATCCATCCTTCATCAGTAAAGCCCTGTCCTTTTTCTGAGAAGATCTCTGATAAAAAAGCAGGCAAGCAAAGCAAGGACGATGATCAGCAGAAGAACGAGAAATATAGTACCAATAATTTTTGATATTTTTTTCATAACAGCACCTCACAAAAGTTTTGTTGTCATTATTATAGCATATAAGCGAAGCGTTATGCTATAATTGTCCGATTGCAGGGAGCAAATCTGTGATTTGCGTATCTGCAAGGACTTTTAAATAAGTTTATAATGTTCGTTTACGAACATTATAGCATATCAAATATTAAAAAGTCTTTAAATCACGGACAGAACATTATTGAAAAAGGGACGCATTGTGCGCCCCTTTCATGTTTATTACTTGATATCAGGATAAACACCGAGAAGATCGTAGATATCTTCCTTTGAGCGGTATCCGACAGCCTGCTTCTGGACAACTCCGTCCTTGACAACTACCAGAAGCGGAATGCTTTCAGCCTTGAATGCCATAGCCAGTTCAGGCTGATCGTCAACATCTATCTTGCCGACCTTTATTTTGCCGTCCAGTTCGTCTGCAACTTCTTCAACGATGGGAGCGAGCATCATACACGGACCGCACCAGCCTGCCCACAGATCGAGCAGTATGGGCATACCCTTGTAATTGCGGACTTCCTCATCGAAATTTTCCTTAGTGATAACTATTTCAGCCATTTTAATACCTCCTGATTAATGTGGTGTTTGCCTATGTGATGAAACCAATGTAGGGGCCGCCTTTGGCGGTCCTTTGCATTTTACGTGTTATTCTGAGGACGCCCAAAGGGCGCCCCTACAAATATTTCATTATATTCGTTTGCTTCTCAGATAAATCAGTTGAAACCAATGTAGGGGCCGCCTTTGGCGGTCCTTTGCATTTGTAACGTGAATTGTAACAATGGGACGTCGGGACGCCGTCCCCTACAAACATTTCATTATATTTGTTTGGTTATCTGAGGACGGCCAATGGCCGTCCCTACAATACTGCTTTCTGCTTTCTGATTTCTGATTACTTCATAAGCTCGTCAGCCATTGCCTCTATCTGAGCGATATTCTCAGACTTGAAGCCTGCCTTGATGGTAACATTGTTTTCCAGCCATGTGATATTCTTTGACTTCTCGAACATACCCTTCATTACCTTAGCCGCCATAGGTGCCCATGAACCGTTTTCGATAAGACCGATAGTGCGGTTCTGGTAATTTCTTTCGGTAAGGTCGAGGATGAAGTGCTTCATGAACGGGAAAATATCAGCGTTGTAGGTTGTTGTAGCGAGAACTATCTTGCCGTAGCGGAAAGCGTCCTCCACCGATTCAGCCATATCTTCTCTTGCAAGGTCAGCGATGGCAACTTTGGGGCATCCCTTTTCCGTCAGCTTTTCAGCAAGCAGTTCAGCGGCTTTTTTTGTGTTGCCGTAAACGGATGTGTAAGCGATGAATACGCCTTCACTTTCAACTCCGTAGCTTGACCATGTGTTGTAGAGTCCCAGATAATAGCCGAGGTCTTCTTTGAGAACAGGGCCGTGGAGAGGGCAGATAGTCTGAATATCCAGAGCGCCTGCCTTTTTCAGAACAGCCTGAACCTGCACACCGTACTTGCCGACGATACCGAAATAATAGCGTCTTGCCTCGCAAGCCCAGTCCTCATCAGCATCGAGAGCGCCGAACTTTCCGAAAGCGTCAGCGGAGAAAAGGACTTTATCGGTGCTGTCGTAAGTGAACATTACCTCAGGCCAGTGAACCATCGGAGCGAAAACGAAACTAAGCTCATGTCTGCCCAGTGACAGCTTGTCGCCCTCCTTGACTTCATACTTCCTGTCGCCGAGGTCGAGGTCTTCAAAATAGGAAGCCATCATAGCGAAGGTCTTGGCATTTCCGACTATTTTTGCATCGGGATAAGCCTTGATGAAGTTCATGATATTAGCGGAGTGGTCGGGTTCCATATGCTGAACGATGAGAAAATCGGGCTTTCTGTCGCCGAGAACTTCGGCGATGTTTCCGAGCCACTGTTCGGTGAAGTTTCCGTCAACGGTATCGAAAACGGCAGTCTTCTCGTCCATGATGATGTATGAGTTGTAAGCCATGCCGTTGGGAACGTCGTACTGCCCCTCAAAAAGGTCTATATCATGGTCATTTACACCCACGTAGAATATATCGTTTGTAACATTGTTCATTGGTTTGTACCTCATTTCATAGATTAAAAAATGTTTTTTGCAATGGAACACCGAAAATATGATTTATTCCATTATGCCAATGGCTCTTTAAGTTCGAGAGTTACCTGATTTCCTGCAACGCCGTTGAAGTAGGCAGTGAGGACAAGTCTGTCGATGGTCTGGGTCTGGGTGAGAGAGTCGATAGTAGCAAGTTTCAGCTTTGTATCGCCTGATTCACCGCTTGCGATGACCTTGTCAGTTCCGTCGGCAAAAACTCTGTGAAGCTCGTATTTGTAGTTTGTATATCTTCCGTCCATGATAAGGGTTATGTCATACTTATCGGAATCGGATGAAGCCGAATCTATATTGAGAGAGATAGTGACATCGGGATAAGCCGAAGCAGGGAGATGCTCGGTAGGTGCAGGAGTTGCCTCAGTCTCGGAAGGAGCTTCGGTCTCAGCAGGAGCGTCGGTGCTTTCAGCAGAGGAAGCCTCAGTAGTTTCGCTTGCTTTATCCTTATCCTTTTCCTCATCCTTTGCGGTGGTGGAAGAAGCCTTGTCCGCCTTGGTGGTCACAGCAGAAGTTGTGGACTGAGTTGTGACAGGAGCGGTCTTTGCTTTGGTAGTCCTTACCACTTCGGGAAGGGCTTCACTGGAGATATACTCTTTCTGGATGTAACCTGTATAGCCGTTGCATCTGACTTCGCACCAGTCACCTTTTTCACCGAGGACTTCGAGGGTATCGTTGAGGTAAACAGGAGCAACACCGCCGCTTGCGGTATCAGCCTGAGCGTAAAGCGGGATATAAAATTTATCTTCGGGAACAGCCGCATATGCAGAATACATAGCCGCTTTTTTTGATACGGTAGATTGAGAATCGCTGGTGTCATTATTTTTTTGTCCGCATGATGACATAGCAGAGAAAAGAACACAAGAAGTCATAATACATAGCAGTTTAGATGCTTTCATAAATTCACCCCCTGAAATTAGAGCCGTCGAAAAAGTCATGGCTATATAGATATTATACCATATATCGTTAAATAATAAAAGTGGCATTTGCAACAAAATTGAATTTTTTTAAAGTATGGATTGCACATAATTCAGCGTCGGGTATTTGATATAATATATAATTATTGCAGTATTGGATAAAATAATTGATTTGCGGAAGTGCCGATTCTTCATGGCAGGGGAGTGACCACAAAAAAATAATGCACGAGGGGAGAGGAGGGAAAACAGAAATTTATTGTGCATGGTGTATATTTGAGGTTTGTTATATTTTATTCATTATTAATTGCTGTTGTTTCACGTGAAACAATTATTGCCGAATGAGAAGAACCTCAACCGCCACACACCGTCCACATGGCTCTGTTGTTTGCAAATGCCGAAATACAGCCGTTCAGAGGTCAGCATACACAAAAACCACAAAAACCACAGGTGACAGAAATTTGTGATTTGTTGCAGTTTACGAAAATGAAAAAAATATTTCTGTTATTCAACGGGTAACGGTTGAAAAGGCGGTCTTTTCTGCTCTTTTACAGAAGCATTAATATAAATTTGCTTGCTGAAAGGAAGATGAAAAATGAATAATATTCAATGGACAGAACCCCGACCGCTACGTCAGAGAGTGAACGCTATCCCTTTTCCCGTCAATGCTCTGCCGAGTGTCCTGCGGGATATGGCGCAGGCGATATCAGTCACGACTTCCACCGATGTGGGAATGGCAGGAACAGCTATGCTATCAGCCGTGGGCTACTGTTTTACGGGTCTGTACAGGCTTGCAGGAAAAGCAGACCATACCGAACCGCCTGTGCTGTATTCGCTCATTATAGCACAGCCCTCTGAAAGAAAAAGTCCTGTCATGCACTTCATCAAAGCTCCGTTTGACAGTTTTGAGAGCAAGTACAACAAAGACCATCTGGAGGAAATGTATACGGCACAGCAGGAAGTTAAGGCTCTGGAAGCCCGTGTAAAGGCAATGGAGAAAGAGGACGAGCCTGACACTTCCGCTATTGCAAAGCTCCGTGTGCAGGCTGAAAATATCCGAAATACCGCTCCTGTTCGCATTGCTGTTGATGATATCACTCCCGAATCCCTTGCATCGGAGCTGAGTGAGAATGATTCTCTGCTGATGATATCCGATGAAGCAGGAATGCTCAGCAACTTCAACGGCAAGTACAGCAACGGCATCCCGAACCTTGACTTGCTTCTGAAAGCGTGGAACGGTGAGAAGTACATCTGCAACAGAGTTATCCGAGGACGAATGGAAATTCCCCGTCCTTATCTTTCGGTCGCTCTTGCAGGTCAGCCGTATATATGGGACAACATGATGAACGATACGGCTTTCAGGTCAAGCGGACTTATCGCACGTTTCGTTCCCTGCTTCGCAAAGAGCGATGTTGGAAAGCGAAGATATGATACAGCACCTATACCGCAGGAGGTAAGAGCGAGGTATCACAGTCTCATCCATCAGCTTTTGAAAAGCAAGAAAAATCATGGCGACGAGGAAACGATACTCCGCTTGTCACGGGAGGCTTCCGAGGAATATATCGGCTATTGCAACAACTATATCGAAAAAGAGATAAAGGAATCCATGTGCTGTTGTCAGGACTGGGGAGGAAAGTTTCACGGATTGATTTTGCGGATAGCCTGTATTCTTCATTGTGCCGACTGCTGTTCCAGAGGTGTTGAGCCGTCCGAGGAAAATGTGAATCATGACACACTTGTGAGGGCTTTAAATATAGCTCACTACTACCGCTATCAGGCGATTTATGGTTTCAGTGTGAATGCCCCCGATAGTAACATTGTCAAGGCTGAGAAGATAATCCAGATCTTCAAGACGAAAGAGATAAAACAGGGCTTGAAGTCCGACCTCTATCATTCCTGCCGATGCAATCTTTTCCCAACGTCAAAGGACTTCTATTCGGCACTTAATACGCTTGCGGAATATGGGTACATCGCTTATGAAGATGTCACCGCTGCCAACAATAAGAAAACGCAGATGGTTCATGTGAATCCCCATATCTGATTCACTCTGGATTTTATGGTTTTTGTGGCGGCTGACATTGAAACTGCGGTATTACGCACTTTGCAGGAGACAGGGCTGAATGTTGGGTGATGGTGGTTGAGTGTTTTTGAGTAAAACTCGTGTGATGATTTTGAAAAAATGTAATGCGGATTCCTGAATAAATGCGCCCACATTTTCGGCTGTGACCTCAGCCGTCTTAGCCTCGCAGGGCGGAGTATGTACTTGTGATTTGGGTATTTCCCCGTTACAAGTACTACGGAGTACATACGATTAATGGAAGCCAGTTTTAATAGGGGAAACGCCAATATTCAGGGGTGGAAAAGCGATTACGATAACCTTAAACATATACGCTGGATAAGAAATCAACTTGCTCACGAAGTCAGCTATGACAGTGATATATGCTCAGAAAGTGATTACGAGTGGCTCGATGATTTCTATAAAAGATTGTTTTCTTCAACCGATCCTCTCGGAGGACTAAGAACATTTGAAAATAAAGTATCCTATAATAGTAATAGGCCAAAGCCTTCGGCTGCAAACAGACCTCAACAATCACCAAGAGTGGTATATCCTCCGCCGCAGTCTATGCAGCAAAGACCGAATGTTAACCAATCTGCCGGATGTTTAAGTACATTTATGATGATGCTTATTTTATCCGTATCTATCATTATTTCGCTTTTTATGTTTTTATAAAAGATGATCGGGAACAGCTCCGCAAGCCGTTCCCGATGTTTTTATATCTCAAAATATACGGCTATGCTTTCTGAAAAGAGTGAGCGAGCTTGCGAGCGTCAACGTGGACGGAGGCGCAGGCTCTGTGCTGTATATGTGTTACAATTTAGATACGGCTTAATGCGCGGAAAAAAATTGCGAATCAGAAAAACTGAACCGCGAAACTGCGCGCGCCCGCTCGGCGCTGGTTCCCGCTGAAAGAATCGAACTTACATTATCGGAGTCAAAGACCGATGTCCTGCTTGTTAAACGAAGCGGAATTATCTTACCCTGCCCGACATGGGCGGGAGTGTCTAATTAGTTATAATTATCTCGTCAATAGGCACATCAAGTATATGTGCCAGTATGACTATGTTGTCGATAGAGGGCATAGCGTCTCCACGCATCCACTTGAATATCGCTTGCGGCGTGTTGAAGCCGAATACTGTTTGTACATCAGCCACCTTGAGTCCTTTGCCTTTTATCAAAGCTCTGATGTTTGCGCCTGTTGCTATCATATCAATAGTCGGAGCTGCTATGGGCATAAAAATAACCACCTTTCTGAATAAAATAATAAAAACCGCCTGTGTGAGTTGATACTGCACACAGACGGCTATGTTCTATCAGAAGATGGTTTACAATGCAACACTATCTCTGCTCACCTTTTTAGGATGACCGAACAAGCACTTTTCTGACCTGTGCGCAGCAAAACTGAGCCATTATCCTCCTGCTGGAAGAAATAGCTTGACTGCTGGAAATCAAAAGCACAAATGTATGCAGACATAGCGTTGTTCATGATAGCTTTCATTGTTTTCACCCTTTCGTTAGTAAGAATTCCGGGAGCTTTTCCCTTGTGTTGACATCATTATATCACGGCATTACGGAAATGTCAAGTAAACCTGTGGTATAGTTTTTATCGGCAAGAATTTCTATGCGTTATCATTGATTTTTTGCCGATAATGTGATATAATAGAACTATGGAGGTGATACCGTGAAATACAGAAGCGTAGCTGAAATGGCTGAATTATGGGGAATATCCGAAAGGACAGTCCGCAATTACTGTGCCGAGGGAAGAATAGACGGAGCCGGGCTTATCGGCAAAACATGGAAAATCCCTGCCGATGCTGTCAGACCGGGACGCCGAAAACTGAAACGTCCAGAGACACTGCTTGAGGTTCTCAGAGAGCAGAAAAGCAGTAATCAGCACGGTGGTATCTATCACAAGTTGCAGATCGAGCTGACCTATAATTCCAATCATATTGAGGGAAGCAAGCTAACCCATGACCAGACGCGATATATATTCGAGACCAACACCTTAGGCTTTGAAAATGAAGCGGTAAACGTTGACGATATCGTCGAGACGGTCAACCACTTCCGCTGTATCGACTATGTTATTGAGAACGCAGAAAAGCCTTTAACAGAGGCGTTTATCAAGGAGCTTCACAAGATACTGAAAACAGGTACTGCCGACAGCAGAAAGGAATGGTTTGCAGTTGGCAGGTATAAGAAGTTCGCTAATGAAGTAGGCGGCGAAATGACTGCTGCTCCCGATGAAGTGCCTGCACAAATGAAAAAGCTCGTATTACAGTACAACGACCTGAAAGAGATCACACTTGAAGATATAATTGACTTCCACTATAAGTTTGAGTCAATACATCCATTTCAGGACGGCAACGGCAGAGTCGGCAGGCTTATTATGCTGAAAGAGTGCCTGAGCCGTGATATAGTCCCGTTCATCATATCCGACGATCTGAAGATGTTCTACTATCGCAGACTAAAGAACTGGGAACAGGAACGTGGCTGGCTGACGGATACGGTACTGACTGCACAGGACCGCTTCAAGGCTTATCTTGATTATTTTCAGATCAGATATCAGGGGTGATGAAAGCATGAATAACACATTTCACTATACCTCTCCAGTGACAGTGAAACACTGACAGGTTATGCAGGCGGTTTGGATAAAAAGACAGCCCTTCTGAAACTTGAGAAGTACGAAATATAATGAAAAAGGCAGCCGCAATGGCTGCCTTCTTACTGTTCCCGATATTTATATTATTTTCTCCTCGTCAACGCAGATACTGCTTTGTTCGTTTATGGTTATGAAATCAAGCATGGTGAGACCTCCCTGTCGGTATTTTTCTACAATTATAGCATAGATCGGCGTGGATAGCAAGCAATTTTTCGTTGTTCATATAAAACCTGTGTATTATAGAGCTTTTATTGACACGGTAGTGATGCTATGGTATAATGTTTACTAATATAATCGGTTTTTAAGGAGCTGATAAACTGTGAAGATAGAATACAGAAAAGCTGAAACAGAAGATGCAGAAATGCTGGTAAATATCTATAACGCTTCATTTTACAGCGATTACAGGAGATTTGGTGCTTGTCCCGGTTATGGTAAAACGATAGAAATGATGGAAGCTTCAATAAGAGATCATCCGAAATATATCATACTATGCGATAATAAACCTGTTGGGTGCGTTTCCTGTAAAATGCAGGAAATGGGAGTGTATGAGATCACTTGCCTGTGCATTGTTCCTGAGTATCAGGGAAAAGGAATAGGTACACAAGCGGTTAGGTTCGTAAAGACTCTTTATGAGGATTGGGAGAAGATAACTTTAGTAACACCTGTGGACAAGAAAGAAAATATTAAGTTCTATACCGAAAAATGCGGATTCCGTATAGTATCCACCGAAACAGACGATAATGTTGAGCTTGCTCGGTTCGTTCTGGAAAAGCATATATTAACAGCAGAATAAAACACAATGCCCCTGAGCGTTAATTGAAACGTTCAGGGGCAAAACTGTATGTACGTTTTACTCACTCACAACAGGTATCTATAACTAAAACTTTTTCAGTGTAAAAATATAATTCTTCCAATGATGTAGGAAATGAAATATTAGATATATAGGCTTGTACATATTTCATTTTGTTTACACCTCATTCTTCTTAAAATCCACCCTCACCAATGCCTTTCCATTCGGCAGTGGATATGACTCCTGCAATATAAGAGAATAGCCTATCTCCACCATGGCAGCCGTCAGCGCCTTTTCCTCCATTTGATGATGAACCTCGTCAAGCCTGTCGAAAGCTCGCAGGTACGGCGACTCCGACACCCACTGCTCCTCGTCTGAGTTTATCTGTATCACGCAGGAAACGTATCGGGGAGCGGTCTGCAAAACGGCTCGCTGAAACGCTCCGTAACCAATGTACTCGATAAGCAGATTTGCTATCAGAAGCTGTGCCTGCGGGAGCTTCTCTGCTTCGTTTATAAGGTCGATGTGCAGGCACTCCAGAACTCCCGAAAGCTGAGTATATCGCTGAGATGCTGCACGGAGGTAGTCCGCATTGATGTCCACACCGTAGACCCTGCGGTACTTGTCGGTGTCAATGTGTTCAAGTCCGTTTCCGCCTGCAATTCCCAGAACTGCGGCGGTCTCCACAGGGTAGGCGGCGAATTGCTCCTGCATTATAGAATTCATCGCTTGAAGCTGCCGCACGGTGTCAAGGCTCATGTGCTTTTCGTAGTCGTCAAGACTTATTTCTTCCCATGGGTTGGTCATATGTAGCACCTTTCCAAATCGTATTCATCATTTATCAGAAAATAGTCAAGTCCGTAACTGATACAGCCGCGGAGATATTCCTGATTGTCCTGTATTATGTCATTAATACTGAGGTCATTGGAGAGCCTTTTCTCGATAGCGTTCCCGAAGCTGACAATGTCACTGAAATGGCTGGTTATGTAGCTTTCACTCATAACAAGGCAGATGTATTTTATCTGCGACAGATAGTCGGCGTCAAAGCTGTTCTTCCAGTCAAAGGGAATATAACAGCCCTCGATTATGAGATCCTGTTCGTTTTCAATGGCAGTCTTTATCATCTCTTTCAGGATATTCCAGAGGTATGCCGTCAGCTTGTTGTCGTCATAGGGAGTGAGCTCGGTCTGACCGCTTCTTATAAGCCCCATTTTAAGGTGGTCGATAGACAGGTAAGGGTACTTGTATTTTTCAAGCAGTTTCTGCGCAAGGAGCGTTTTTCCTGTGTGTGAAGCACCTGTTATCAGTATTATCATAGTAGCCGCGGCTCCTTTCTGATAGTTTCCATAATTATATCATATTTGGGAGAGTTTTTCAATAAAAAACAGCTCCTGTCCGTGTGGATGTGAGCTGTTGTCAGTTATCGTAAAATATGTGACAACTCATTTTAGCAGGAACTGTTGCGTTTTTTGCAACGGTTCATTTTTCAGTTGTTGCAAATAATACAACAACTCATAGTAATGTGCAGGAAATACACATTACTTTTGGCGGTCGTACTGAGACTTGAACTCAGACATCGGAATGCTCCGATTACTCACAGTTTAGCAAACTGCTGCCTTACCAATTAGGCTTATGCGACCATTGGTGACGGATGTGGGGTTCGAACCCTACATTTAGAGGGTGAGAGCCTCTTGTCCTGACCTGTTAGACGAATCCGCCATATTGGTGGGCAAGGTAGGAGTCGAACCTACGGTGTATCAAAGTCACGGATTTACAGTCCGCTGCCTTCACCAATTCGGCACACTGCCTTTGTCAATAAAAAACTGAGCCACAGCGCTAATAAAAAAGTGAGCCAGTTT
>JAEDMD010000220.1 GCA_016303195.1 Oscillospiraceae bacterium
GAAGAAGAACTTTATGATGAAAACGGCAAAAAGTACGAGGGTACTATGAATACCAAAGGCGTTTATGCCCTCAAGGGCGAGCAGGAGGAATTCAAGAAGATCGACGTTATATATGAAGGCAGCGACTACGTTCTGTCGGCTGAACATCCCGATGACAGCGACTACCTTTCACTGTATGACGATATTTTAATTGAAGGTGTTGATCAGCTTGGAAAATAATTACAGCTATGACACTGTGAAGAATAATCTCAGCGTCATTACTCAGAATATCAGTGAAGCATATGACAAATACCGAAACGACGGAACTAAAGTAGATATAATGGCGGTCACAAAGACCGTTCCTGCTGAAGTCGTCAACTGGATCTTCGACTGGGGACTTGATCTCATGGGCGAAAACAGAGTTCAGGAGTATCTTTCCAAAAAAGACCTCTACTCCAAGACCACTGAGAACGGAAGCGCTCCAAGAATACATTTTATCGGGCATTTGCAGACTAATAAAGTAAAATACATCATCAATGAGATGGATATGATACAGTCCGTGGACAGCGTGAAGCTGGCTCACGAGATAGACCGCCTTGCAAAGGCTAACAACAAGGTCATGGACATACTCTGCGAGGTGAATATCGGCGGTGAAGAATCAAAAAGCGGTATCGCTCCCGACAAGCTGGACGAACTGCTGGAAGAAGCCGCCGCTATGGAAAATATAAATATCAGAGGGCTTATGACTATCCCGCCTCCCGTTGACAGCGATATCTTCCTCGGAAGAATGGGCGAGCTTTTCAATAAGCTGAAAACCGAAAAACGTCAGGGCGTGAACATGGACATCCTTTCCATGGGCATGACACATGACTACGCTGATGCCGTGAAATACGGCTCTACTCTTGTCCGCATCGGCTCAGGCCTTTTCGGAGCAAGAAACTATAACAAGATCTAAGCTATTACCAGCGGAATGCTGCAAACCTCACGGAATGTTCCGCATTTGTTCCGTGTCCTAAATTATTTTTTATTTTTTTTATCATTCATATCAATGCGGAGAATGGAGAATTATTATGAAACTTTTTGATGGTATCAAGGACTTTTTCTTTGCCGCAGAGGAAGATGATTTCGATCAGCTCGACGCTCCTGTACGTACAGAGCGTGAAGAAAGACCAGCAAAGTCAGTTGAGCGTGAGGAAGCTCCTTCAGCTCCTGCTGAGCGTGAGGAAAGACCTGTCGGCGGCGCTCCTGTTGCCGGCCAGAGAAGAAACGGCAAGGTAGTGAACGTTCAGACTACTGCACAGCTTCAGGTCGTTCTCGTTAAGCCATCAGCTTTCACAGATGCAAAGCAGATCGCTGACCACCTTATCGCCAAGAAGACTGTTGTTCTCAACCTCGAAACAGCTTCTCCCGAAAATAAGAGAAGGATCATCGACTTCCTCGTTGGCGTTGCTTATGCAAACGGCGGCAGCCTCAAGCCTGTTGCTAATCTCACATACATCATCACCCCTTACAACGTTGGCTTCATCGGTGAAGACCTCGTTGGCGAGCTGGAAAATAACGGCGTATTCATCTGATGAACGACCGTTCCGATAAGCTCTTTTCCGCAAGACTCTCCGACCTCACCGAGCAGTGCCGAAAAAATAACTGCTGTACCTTTTCATCGTTCCTCGATGAAAGACAGTGTGCCGAGGCTGAAGCATGGTGCAGGCGAAATACGGGGGAGCTTATGTATCGGCTTTGGGGAGGCTTTTCCGATGCAAGACGCAGGATGCTGGCGATCTATCCCGACTACTGCGAGGATTTCGTTGAGGAGGAATATCCCTTCGTCTGTCTTACGTTCAGCTACCGCAAAGAGGACAAGCTGACACACAGAGACTTCCTCGGCACTTTCATGGGACTGAGACTGAAACGTGAGGTTATAGGAGATATCGTCGTCACCGACGGAAAAGCTCAGGCATTCTTCACGGAGGTCGCTGCACGGCTCGTCATGTCAACGGTCACAAAAATAGGAAAAGTCGGCGTTAAGGTCAGCGATGACCGCCCCTTTGAGCTTGAGGTCGTACAGGAATACAAAAGTATCAGCGGAACTGTTGCGTCTCTGCGGCTGGATTGCCTCGTCAGTCTGGCTGCTCATATGAGCCGTGAAAATGCGGCATCTATGATACGTGCGGATAAGGTGGATGTGAACCATTTCACCGCATCCTCCGTGTCACAGGAACTCCGTGAGGGCGATATCATCTCTGTCAGAGGAAGCGGAAGATTCGTGCTTTCGGCTGTAAAGGGAATGTCAGGCAAGGGGCGCATCCATGTGGAACTGCTAAAATACATATAGAGGTGAAATAGCTATGATTACTTCAAAGGACGTAAGAAATAAAAGATTTGAAAAAGCTGCCTTCGGCTACAAGCAGGAGGAGATAGACGAGTTTTTTGCACAGCTTGAAGCTGAGCTTGACGAAATGGAGCGTGAGCGTGCAGAAGCTAACAACAAGATACAGGTCCTTGCCGATAAGGTAAGAGAATATATGAGAGATGAGGATGCTCTTAAAGACGCTCTGCTGGGCGCTCAGAAGCAGGGTCACCTCGTTATCGCAGACGCTCAGGAAAAGGCTGACCAGATCATGGCTGAGGCTCAGGAAAAGGCCGCCGCTCTTGAGGACGAAGCTGTCCGTCAGCACGCTATAAAGATGGAGCAGAACCGTGCGGAGATCGCAAAGGAAAAGGAAGCTCTCATCGAAGCACAGCGTCAGGTCGCAGACTTCAAAAAGAGCCTGTTCGATATGTACAAGAGCCATCTGGAGCTTATCTCATCCATGCCCGATGTTTCCGAGGAGGATGAGGCTGAGGAGGAAACTCCCGAAACAGCCGAGGAGATCGCTGCTGCTGTAACA
The DNA here is from genome assembly GCA_016303195.1 of Oscillospiraceae bacterium. GTDB lineage: Bacteria > Bacillota > Clostridia > Oscillospirales > Ruminococcaceae > Ruminococcus. The sequence goes on from JAEDMD010000220.1 coordinate 2,868, forward strand.
GGCGAAACTGCCGGAGAAGCTCCTGCTGAGGAAAATGCAGAAAAAACAGCCGAAAAGACTGAGGAAAAAACTGCTGATACAGTAGTTACTGAGATAGAAGAAACTATCGTCAGCGAATAAGAACTTGTCCTTACAAGTTCTAATAAAAATTGCTTGAAAGGAGGATCCCCTGCAATGCATGAAGGGGATCAGGTGAAAATGGCACAGGATTATAACAGCACACTGAATTTACCGAAAACAGACTTCCCGATGAGAGGAAATCTGCCTAAGAGAGAACCCGAAACTCTTGAAAAATGGGAGAGCGAGAGACTCTACTACAAGATGATCGAAAAGAATAAGGACAAGCCTTCATATATTCTCCATGACGGCCCTCCTTACGCTAATGGTGATATTCATCTTGGTCATGCTCTTAATAAGTCTCTCAAGGACTTCATTGTAAAGTATAAGAATATGAGCGGATTCTGTGCCCCTTATGTCCCCGGCTGGGACACTCACGGACTTCCGATCGAGCTTAAAGCCATGAAGGAGATCGGCATAAAAGACGGTGCT
>JAEDMD010000221.1 GCA_016303195.1 Oscillospiraceae bacterium
GTCAACAGGCGGATTTATGCCCTTTCTGTAAAGCTCACGGCTGAGAATTATCTGTCCCTCTGTGATATATCCTGTAAGGTCAGGAATAGGATGAGTCTTGTCATCCTCAGGCATGGTAAGAATAGGTATCATTGTGATACTTCCGTCCTTGTCTGCCTGTCTGCCTGCACGTTCATATATAGTTGCAAGGTCGGTGTACATATATCCCGGATAGCCTCGTCTTCCCGGAACTTCCTTTCGTGCGGCTGAAACTTCACGGAGAGCATCGGCATAGTTGGTGATATCTGTGAGAATTACAAGTACGTGCATTCCCTTTTCAAATGCAAGATATTCAGCGGCAGTAAGCGCCATTTTCGGAGTTGCAAGTCGCTCGATAGCCGAGTCATTCGCAAGGTTTATGAAAAGAACTGTTCTGTCAAGCGCTCCTGTTTCACGGAAACTCTTTACAAAAAATTCTGATTCCTCAAAGGTGATTCCCATTGCCGCAAATACGACCGCAAACTGCTCGTCTTTACCTCTTACCTTTGCCTGTCTCGCTATCTGAGCTGCAAACTGTGCGTGCGGAAGTCCGCTGGCAGAGAAAATAGGCAGTTTCTGCCCTCTTACAAGGGTGTTCAGTCCGTCAATTGCAGAAACTCCTGTCTGGATGAATTCTTGCGGATACTTTCTCGCAACAGGATTCATAGGAAGTCCGTTTACATCCATGCGCTTGTCGGGGATTATCTCAGGGCCGTCGTCAATAGGTCTGCCAAGTCCGTCAAATACTCGTCCCAGCATATCCTCCGATACTCCCAGTTCCATCTGGTGACCTGAGAAAACTACACTGCTGTCCTGTAAATTGATACCTGCGGCATTTTCAAAAAGCTGAACGAGTGCATTTGTTCCGTCTATCTCAAGTACACGGCATCTTCTTTTCTCGCCGTTTTTCAGCCTTATCTCCGCAAGCTCGCCATATGTGACGTTCTCAACGTCCTTTACCAGCAGCAGAGGACCTGCCGCTTCTTCGATAGTTCTGTATTCTCTTGGCATCAGTCATCCTCCTTATCCAGCAGACTGTTGAGTTCAGCGGAAATCTCTGTTGAGAGCCTGCTGAATTCCGAATCTGTATCTTCTTCCTTGATATACTTGAAACGTCCTATCTTTTCACGGACAGGAAGTTCTGCAACTGCCTCCACATCTGCGCCCTTTGCCAGTACATCTGCCGCTTCATCATTGAAATTGAGTATCAGCTGCATCATGTAAAGCTGTTTTTTCAGGCTTGTATATGTGTCAACTTCATGGAATGCAAGCTGATGGAGGAAGTCCTCACGGATCGAACGGGCTGTTTCCATTTTCAGACGGTCGCCTGCGGAAAGTGCATCCATACCGATAAGTTTTACTATTTCCTTCAATTCAGCTTCATCATGGAGTATCTCCATGAATCTTGCTCTGTATTTCATCCAGTCCTTTGAAACATTATTATTGTACCAGTCAGCCAGCGAATCTGCATAGAGCGAATAGCTTGTAAGCCAGTTTATTGCAGGGAAGTGTCTCTGATATGCCAGATTTGCATCAAGTCCCCAGAATACCTTTACGATTCGCAGAGTTGCCTGAGATACAGGCTCAGAAATATCACCGCCGGGAGGCGATACAGCGCCGATAACAGAAAGTGCGCCCTCTCTGCCGTCTGTTCCCATTGATACAACTCGTCCTGCACGTTCATAGAACTGCGCCAGACGGCTTCCGAGATATGCAGGATATCCCTCATCACCGGGCATTTCTTCCAGTCGACCCGACATTTCACGGAGCGCCTCAGCCCAACGTGATGTAGAATCCGCCATGAGAGCTACGGAATAGCCCATATCACGGTAATATTCCGCAATTGTGATGCCTGTATAAACAGATGCTTCACGAGCCGCAACAGGCATATCCGATGTGTTTGCGATAAGAACTGTACGCTCCATCAGTGACTTTCCTGTATGGGGGTCGATAAGTTCAGGGAATTCATTAAGAACGTCCGTCATTTCGTTTCCACGCTCGCCGCATCCGATGTATACGATTATATCGGCAGCAGCCCACTTTGCAAGCTGATGCTGAGTTACAGTCTTTCCGCTTCCGAACGGGCCGGGAATTGCCGCAACACCGCCCTTTGCTATCGGGAAAAGACAGTCAACTACACGCTGTCCCGTTACCAGCGGCATATCAGGCGAGAGCTTCTTCTTATACGGTCTGCCTCGTCTTACAGGCCACTTCTGGATAAGTGTCAGTTTCTTTTCGCCCTTGCCTGTGTCGATAACGCATACTGTCTCGTCTGCGTGGAATTCTCCATCGGATATCTTCTTCACTGTTCCCTCGACACCGTTAGGCACCATTATTTTGTGAAGAACGATATCTGTTTCTGGAACTGTTCCGATTATGTCGCCGCCAACGACCTTGTCGCCTTCCTTTACAGTCGGTGTGAATTTCCACTTTCTGTCCCTTTTCAGTGACGGAACTTCAACTCCTCTTGCAAGATTGTTTCCGCAGACCTTGCGGATATCATCAAGCGGTCGCTGGATTCCGTCGAAAATGCTTCCGATAAGACCGGGGCCAAGCTCAACGCTCATCGGCTCACCTGTGGATTCCACCTTTTCGCCTGTTCCAAGTCCCGAAGTTTCCTCATAGACCTGTATTGAAGCACGATCACCGTGCATTTCGATTATCTCACCGATAAGACGCTTTTCACTTACTCGCACAACGTCAAACATATTTGCGTCACGCATACCCTCAGCAACTACAAGCGGTCCTGAGATCTTTACTACTGTTCCTTTGCTGTACATTTCTGTTTATCCGCCTCTTTCCTAATTGAGTATGTCGGAGCCTACCGCTTTCTCCACAGCCTGATGGAGTGCCCTCATGCCGTCGCCTGTGTTTCCCTCAATAGCAGGGATAAGAACGATCGACGGGAGTTTACTGCTCCTGTATTTATTGATAGTATCGCTGACCATTGCCGCCGCAGGTTCTGTTATATATATAACCGCAAATTCACTTGCCGCCAGCTTTGAGATCAGCTTTGATATCTTTTCAGGTTCGGTCTCACGGAATACTGAAAGTCCCAGTGCCGCAAATCCCGAAACACTTGCTGTATCGCCGATAACTGCGACTTTATACATAGAGCTTCCTCATCCTTTCCGTGATAGCTGTATTATCCGTGCCGCTTTCCTTGCACACGGTCAGTATCCTTATATCCTTTATTTCCGCTTCTTTAGCAATATAATATGCCGCAAGAGGCTCGATGCCGAATGCCTGCATACGTGCAGTTTCAGCAAGGTCGATTATGATGTCATCGCACCATTTCTCAAACTTTGCAGGGGATTCTTTCAGAAGTGCCGCCGAATCGCTGTAAATTGAGTTTTCAAGCATTAGAATACGGTTTGCGGTAGCAATCGCAATTGCG
>JAEDMD010000222.1 GCA_016303195.1 Oscillospiraceae bacterium
TTTCTGATTATTTCAACATTGCGGATTACCGTATTCTGTGCTATAATACAGTTAAACATTTATATAAAGGAGTAATTCATAATGTTAAGAAAGAAACTTATATTTGCTGCACTTATCGCATCTATGGCAATTTCTGCTGTAAGCTGTGGTAATGCATCTTCAACAAGTACATCTGAATCATCATCCGCTGTCACAACAACTGTTGCTGAGGAGACTACAACTGCCGCTGAGGAAACAACTACCGAAGCCGAAACTACAACAGGGGCTGTTGAAGCTGAAACTACAACCGCTGAAGCAACCGAAGCTGAGGCTGCAACAGGTGAAGCACCTACAAATAAAGAACTTCTCCGAGCTGTTATTGAAGGATTCAACATCATCAGTGACGGTTCATTCGAGGACGATATCGCAAGCGCTAAGTCATGGGATGTTATCGATGACGATGCTGATATTGACCCTGATGCTCCTGCAACTCCTGAATTCCTCGTATCTTCATGTGTAAGAGCAGGTTCATTCGCTGACGGTTCTGCATCTATGGATGAGATCATCAGCATTGCTATCGAAAAGGGCTTCATTGACGATGCTGACCTTTCAAAAATAGACATGACAAAGACTGCTGATTTCATCAAGAATGCCGCATATGCATGGTCACATCAGACTTTTGACAACGATATCAATGTTACTCTTGCTGATGGCGTAGTTGATCTGAACGGTGTTATCACTGCTGACGACTGGACTATCAACGGCGATGTTATCGAAATGTCAGAAACAGCCGCTAAGGATATCAGCAGCGGTACTGTTTTCATTCTCCCTAAGAAGACAACAGGCGAAGGCGGCGCATACAAGGCAACTGCCGTTGTTACAACAAACGGAAATGTTTCTATCACTGCAGCTCCTGCCGATGTTGCAGAGGTTTACGGAAGCATAAACTGACATAACTGAGTTTTCCTGAATATATAACAGCCGTGAAGGAGATTTCTCCCTCACGGCTGTTTTTATTCTTCATAAAGCTCATCCATAACATCCGCAAATTCAGGATTTGACCTGCGGAGGTGGTCAAGGGCTTCACGGCGATGACGAAGAAGCGTTTCGTATACTTTCGGCTCATTCTCCATAAGCGACTTCTCAAATTTTCTGTTATGCTCACGGATGACTTCAAATGCCTGCGGATTCTTTTCCTCGATGCGCTGTGCAAGTTTCAGCTTACGCAATTCTATGGCTTCCTCGACTTTTTCTTCGCTTATGCCGAGTTTTGCCGCAAGTTCACGTATATGAGCCTGCAAATGTTCAAGCAGTTCCTCCTGATCGGTGTCGCTGATACCTTTCCATAAGCTGTCGGTATGTACGATATGACTGAGTTTCTGCTCAGTACTTTCATGCGTGTCAATACTATTCATAAGCTGTTTGGTATATTTCTCCATCTCCTCATCAGCCGACGAACCAAATGCCCATTCAAATTCAAGCCTGCCGAATCTATCTGCAGCTTTCGATTTTTCAGCATTTCCCCCACCCTCTGTAATATAAGGCGGTGCAAATCCTGCATCAAGAAGCGCCGCAGGGATCGTTCTTCGGCAATTGCCTTTTTCAACCATGTATCCAAGTCCAAGCTGTCGGAAACGATCGTTCAGTGAACCTATATGAGATGCAAAATACAGCTTTACTCCCGATTTTTCAAGACTTTTCTGCAATGTCTCTATTCTGTCGGCGGCAGTTATGTCAATGTTGCAAACCGCTCCCGAATCCACAATAACACATTTCGTGTCAGGCTTCAGCGCTTTTTCGATGTCATTCACCAAAAGGTCGATATTGGCAAAATAAAGATTTCCTGAAAATCTGTACAAGATCACACCTTCAACAGCCTTTGCACTGGTGTTGCGTTCAAGACTGTGAAAGCCTTCATGACCTTCGATAGCTCCGAGAAATGACCGCTTCGGATTGGCGGTATTAATGATAACAGCCACGAATGACAGTACTACTCCGATCATTACGCCATAGACCGTTCCGAATATCAGAACACCGAAAAATGCCGCTCCGAAAATGAAAAGCTCCCTTTTGTCATGCTTGAAAAGCCGCTTTGCAAGGTGAACTTCCACCGCACCCATAAGTGCAGAAATAACAATTGCCGTCAGTACAGGAACAGGCAGATATTGTATAAATCCCGTTGCAAAAAGCAGTATCGCTATCATCGTTACCGATGCTGTGACCGACATGATCTGCGATCTTCCGCCATACTGTTCACCCATTGCACTTCGAGAAACTGAACCGTTGACAGGACAGCATCCTGTGAATGATGCCGCAAGATTTCCAAGACCATAGACAAGAATTTCCCTGTTATTATTCATTTTATAGCCGTTCTTGTTTGCAAGATTATTCGATGCAAGCAGAGTTTCCGCCATGATGACAATTGCGATAGTCAGGCTTGTTGATAGGATACTGCTCATTTCAATGTGCCGGACACTGGGAAATCTCCACTGAGGCAATCCTCTGTTCACATTGTCAAGCATGGCGATCCCGTACTTTTCTGCAAAGCCTGTATAGCCAAGTATAGCCCCAGTTATCATCACGAATACCGACATCGGCAGTTTCGGAGCGATCTTTTTTGATATCACAAGCACTGCAAGTGCTGATATTCCCATAATCGCCGACATTGGCTCAAACTGCTTCATGATCGTTTCTATGATATGTTCCGTCAGTTCCAGAAGTTCACCTCGTCCGCTTGTTCCGCCAAGTATTTTCGGTATCTGCATCATAATGATAGTCATGGATATACCGCTGATAAATCCGCCCATTACAGGTGTAGAAATATACGAAACCAGCTTTCCCGCCTTGAAAAATGACATCAGCAGAAGCCATACTCCAACAAAAAAGCTGACTATCGGCACTATACGCACCGCTTCATCACTTCCGCTTTCGATCCCCGATGCGGCAAGAAACGCTCCCACAAGTGCCGCAGGTGCGGCATCAACTCCGAAAATAAACTGCTTCGATGTGGATAACAATCCGAAGATCAGTATCGGAAATATCGAGCCATACAGCCCGCAGACCGCAGGCAGGCCGGAAACCTGTGCGTATCCCATCGAAATAGGTATCGAAACCAATGCAATAATGATTCCCGTGAATATATCACGTGGAACATCCTTTATTGTTATATCTCTTAATTTCAAACTCTCACTCCTGTCCTCATCTTTTCCCCCCATACAGCAATTATACCACAATAACAGCTAAAATTCAACAATTTTTAACACTGTATATGTCCATTGATTAAGCATAACATAAATTTTGAAAAGTTGTCGGATGTTGTCTTTACTTTTTTAATATCATATGTTATACTTATTTTATAGAACCTGTTCACATAGGGGTGAATGTACGGATTATCAGGCATAATTTTGTCGGTGACAAGGCAAAAATCCG
>JAEDMD010000223.1 GCA_016303195.1 Oscillospiraceae bacterium
TAGGGACGGATGCGCTTTTTCTTTATCACGATATATGCGGTGTTGCCTTAAGGATTTCTTAATAACTATTATGATAGAATACAGTTACAGAAACTACACGAAAGGATGAATATTATGAAAAAAGCGATCCTATCAGCAAAGGGACTATGCAAGAGCTTCGCCCACAACGGCGGACAGGTGCATATCCTCAGCGAACTTGATATGGATATTTATGAAGGCGACCTCACTGTCATAATGGGCGCTTCGGGTTCAGGAAAATCCACCACACTGTATTCTCTCAGAGGTATGGAAAGAGCAACAGCAGGTCAGGTAATGTATAACGGCAATGACATCGTGAAAATGTCCGAAAAACAGCTTGCAGGCCTCCGTCACGGGGATTTCGGGTTCATTTTCCAGCAGATGCACCTTGTAAGCAATCTCAGCCTGTTCGAGAATATAACCGTTACTGGTTATCTGAACAAGAACAGAACTGCCTCTGAAACTGACAGACGGGCAAATGAACTTCTCGAAAAAATGGGGCTTGGCAAAATAAAAGACCATCTCCCCTCTCAATGCTCAGGCGGTGAACAGCAGAGATGCGCCATTGCAAGGGCTATAATCAACGAGCCGAAAATGCTTTTCGCTGACGAGCCGACAGGTGCGCTCAATAAGAAAAATACCACCGAGGTCCTGAATCTGCTCACTGAACTGAACAGAAACGGTCAGAGCATCCTCATGGTGACTCATGACGCAAGAGCGGCTATAAGAGCCTCACGTATCATTTACATCGAGGATGGCGCTGTTGTGGGTGACCTTGAGCTTCCGCAGTACACTCCCGAAGAAGAAAAAAGCCGTGAAAGTCAGATAAATTCGTGGCTTTCATCTATGGAGTGGTAAGCTATGAGAAGTGTACTGAAAATAATGTGGGCGAATATCCGCCACAAAAAAGGCGCTTTCAAAGGCGTTATCGCTCTCATGGCTGTTATGGTCATGTCATTCGCTATCACCATCAGCAACACCGACAACAACAAAAGGGCAATAAAAGACGCACTGAAACGTGCGGATGCTGAGGGTATATTCATTTCTATCAACAGCGATCAGATGACTGACGAAATTTCCGATTCATTCGATAAAAACAATGATGTTGCAAGCTGGCGCACCGAAAAAAGAATGATGACGCAACAAACCAAAGAAATAAACGGAAAGTCGAAGGATGTTCCCGACATTCTCGCAAAAAACAACGGAAATTACCGATTTTTCGACGATAATGACAACATCCGCCCTGACAGTGTGACCATCGGCAAGGGTGAGATATACCTCTCCTACAAAATGAAAAAGGACAAGGATATCAGCATCGGCTCTGACATAAAATTCACTGTTGAAAACGGAGGAAGCGAAACTTTCACCGTCAAGGGTTTCTATGAAGACCCTCTTTTCGGAGAGATAATGTGGGGTATCAACAATGCACTTATCAGCGATGAGGATTTCGACAGGATATATGCCGAAAATGCCGATATTTCCACGGATTCAGCCATTGTCAGCATACGCAGTCTCGACTACTGCTATCTCCGTCTAAGAGACGGCGCTGACTCAAAGGATGTTATCAAAGCCCTCGATGAGGAGTGCGGACTGAAAGATGCTTCAAATTTCATCTATGAAGCCTCAACCTTTGAACTTTACAACTCTCTCATAGTTGACACAGGCACAAAGGTAATCACGCTTTTCACCGCACTCCTGCTTCTGATAGTCCTCATCACCATCAATGACAATATCGCTTCATCGGTGGAAATGGACTACTCCACTCTCGGAATACTCAAAGCTAACGGCTTCACCATATGGCAGATACGTATGATATTCATTTGTCAGTACGTGCTTGCACTTGTTATCGGCTCTGTTATCGGAATAATCCTTACGATACCGCTGACGGGACTTCTTGGCGGACAGTTCATGAAGATAACCGCACTTTTCACCGAAAACAGGATTTCTCTCGGCAAGAGCGCACTTGTTTCACTGGTGATAATGCTTATATGCGTTTTCTTCATTTCCCTTTCCACACGCAGAGTCGGAAAAATCTCCCCTGTACGTGCGATTTCGGGCGGAAAGGATGAGGTCTACTTCGACAGCAGGCTCAATGTCCGTATCCGCAAAAAGCCTCTGGGATTTTTCGTGGCGCTGAGACAGATAACCTCACGCATTACAGGCTATGTCGGAAGCACTGCCATCGTTTCCCTTCTGGTATTTTTCATGATATGCGTTATGGCGCTCACTGACGGACTTGATGCAAAAACTATCTTTTCAACAGTTGAAAATGACATAGTTGCTGTTATCGACAGCGATTTTGAATTGTCCGACATGGCTGCTCTGCGAAACTTCATCGAAGAACAGGACAAAAACGGAAAGGTCAGCTTTATGGATGCTATCAACGGCGACATTGACGACGAACAGTACATTATACGTGTCCATGACGGTGAAGATGCGCTTTTTCCTCCGCTTGACGGCAGACCGCCCGAATATGACAACGAGATATACATTACCGAGCTTTTAGCTGACGAAATGGATAAAAAGATCGGCGACAGCATTACTGTCCGCAACAACGGAAAAGAGGCGGATTTCATAATCACAGGTTTTTTCCAGACCGTTTATGATGCAGGCAGAGAATTGCAGATAACTGTTGACGGCGCTGTAAAGCTGGGACATGACACACCTTATCAGGCATATATCACCCTTTCCGACAAGTCTCGGTGTGAAGCGGTGAAAGATGCCATAAATGACGAATTCAAGGGTATCTATCAGGCTTCACTGTCCGAACCCGATTCATCCATAGAAAATATGATAGATACCGTTGACACTCTCCTTGTGAGCATCAGTTCGGCTATTTACGCTGTATGCATCATATTTGCGGCAATTGCCGTACATCTTGTATGCGCCAAGACTTTCCAGCGTGAAAGGCATGATATCGGCATTTACAAGTCACAGGGCTTCACTTCAAAGGATCTCCGCATACAGTTTGCGCTGAGATTTGCGGTGATATCGCTTATCGGCTCAGTCATCGGTTCGGTTTCGGCATTTTTCCTGACAAGACCATTGCTTTCGGCACTTATGAGGATAATCGGACTTTCCAACTTCCTCCCCGATTTCGGGCCGCTGATGTTCCTGCTTCCTGCGGCGGCAATGACTGCCAGCTTCTTTGTTTTCGCCTATGCCGCTTCATCAAGCATAAATAACGTTGAAATACGTGAACTTATAACAGAGTAATGAAAAAAGGACGCATTTAAATGCGTCCTTTTTAATGAATAGTGAATAAATTATAATTGTGGTACGAATATTTTGTAAGGGAGGACGGCCAATGGCCGTCCCTACAAT
>JAEDMD010000224.1 GCA_016303195.1 Oscillospiraceae bacterium
GAGATAAAAGTTATCTCAGGCGACAATCCTGTAACTGTTTCGGAGGTTGCAAAGCAGGCAGGGATAAGGAATGCAGGCAATTATATAGATGCATCGACACTCACCACCGAAAGCTCCATAAATGACGCAGTTAAGCGGTATACCGTATTCGGACGAGTAACTCCCGACCAGAAACGGCAGTTTGTGAAAGCACTGAAACGTGCAGGAAAAACTGTTGCCATGACAGGTGACGGCGTAAATGATGTGCTTGCACTGAAAGATGCTGATTGTTCCGTTGCGATGGCATCGGGAAGTGATGCGGCGGCGCAGGCGGCACAGCTTGTACTGCTTGAATCGGACTTTTCAAAAATGCCCGAAGTTGTGGCAGAGGGACGAAAAGTTGTCAATAATCTTGAACGTTCGGGAAGTCTGTTCCTTGTCAAAAATATTTTCTCGCTGATACTTTCGATTTTGTCCATGTGCTTCGGCATAGTCTATCCGCTGAAACCTGCACAGATAAGCCTTGTGAGTATGTTTACCATTGGTATCCCTGCATTTTTCCTGTCGCAGATGCCTAACCGTGACCTTATCAAGGGCAAATTCATGACAAACATACTTCTGAAAGCCCTGCCTGCGGGAGTCACCGATACTATTGTTGTAGCGGCGATGATATACTTCGGCAACATTTTCAATGTTGGGCGGTCAGACATTGCAACAGCGTCAACCATACTCCTCAGTATGGTCGGACTTATGATTGTATTTGAGATATGCAAACCGATGGACGTATACAAAATGTGGCTGTGGATAGGCTGTACAGTGGGACTTATATTCTGTATGCTTTTCGTCAGCGATTTCTTCAGTATTTCGTCCATGTCAAACAGATGTATACTGCTGTGTATCAACTTCTCAATAATAGCCGAACCGACGCTGAGATACCTGACAAAGTTCCTGAGATGGTTCAAAGAATGGCTTCTCAAGGGCGGAGAATCTTCTCAGAGCGCAGAGATCAGAAAGTAGAGATCAGTGTAGGGACGGCCATTGGCCGTCCTCGGAGAAAACAATGGGAATAATAATAAAAAAAGCGTACCGCAAATGGTACGCTTTTCCTTTTACTTCTTGAAAATACCTGCAAGACCCTTTTTCTCATAGGGCTCGGATGTGATGCCGAGGACTTTGTAGCCGTCCTTTTCAACGACTTCCCTGAGCTTTGCCTCGTCGAGAGCATCCTCGGAGATTATCTCAGTCTCGCCCTTGCTGTGTGAGGACTCAACTTTCTTTACCTTGACTGCATTGCGGATAGCATCGTTAACGTGGCTTTCGCACATATTGCACATCATGCCGTCTATCTTCATAATTGTCTTTACCATAGTAAGGCACTCCTTTGTTATAGAATTCTAACACTATTGTACCCCATTTTTGATGATTTGTCAAGGCAGATATTCTCCCCATTTATCCTGAGCGGCTTTCATGAGACCTTCGACTTCCTCACGGTGCTGTTCAAGGAGTTCACGGCATTTCTGATTCATATCATCAGTTAGCTGATCTGAGGGAATGTAGTTCACATTTTTGTCAACGTATATTTGATATATAGTGTTTTTTTCAAATATATGGATACCGTATTTCGTTTCCTTATTTGATACCCATACGAACATCCCCGGTGGATTGTAAGTCGGGTCGCTGACAAAATCACTGCGCAGATTAACAGCGGCATTACCACCGTGAAAATTCAGATAGTTCGGCATTGCGATGTGTAACCAGTAGCGTTCCTGCATACCTGAGTAATCGGAAAAAAGGTGACCGAAGCGATCGGCTGGAGAGAGATTCTTGGCAAGGCGCTTATATGGGAGGTAGGAAGTATAATACCACGCACCAGTGAGAATAGTCAGTCCAACAAGAAAAACGCACAGAACCGTCGATATTAGCTTGGAGTATCTGCTTTTTTTTAGCTTGCGGCTTATCTTTCGGAAAGTCTCGGATTCGCTTGGCTTTGGTGAATCCTCCTTTACGGGGATGGGGATATTGCCGCAGAGTTCACGGCAGTTCTCGCAGTTTTGCAGATGTTCCTCCACTATCTGACGGCTTTCCTCGCTGCATCCGCCCTCATTATAAAGCGGCAGAAGATCGATGATAACGTTGCAAGGCAGATCATATTTTTTCATAAAAGCCCCTCCTTTTTCATAAGTTCGATGAGTTTCTGCTTCCCACGATAGTACGTCACGCCTGCCCAGTTTTCGCTTTTTCCGAAGACACTGCCGATGTCGGAGAATTTCAGCTCGGCGAATATTCTAAGTAAAAGCACTTCACGGTAAGGCTCGTCCAGTTCGTGGAGAAGATGGTGTATGCGTATGGCGGTGTCGGAATCGGTAAGACTCTGCTCAAAACTGTCCACGGCGGCATTTTCGGCGGTATCAAGGGAAGTATTGCGGCTTTCGGATTTCCGCAGATTGTCGAAATAGACGTTCTTTGCGATAGTACACAGCCATGTTTTGATATTGCAATTCCCGTTATATTGGTCGAAATGCGTGAAAGCCCTCAGCATGGTGTCCTGCATGATATCCTTGGCAAGCTGTTCATTGCCGCATAGTTTAATGATGAACGAGTACAGGTCGGTGCTGTATTTCTCATATATTTCGTGAAATCCCTTTTCCATCTTCTCACCCCTTTCATATTATTAGACGTACAGGAAAGCAGAATCTTACAGCTTTTCAGAAAAAATTTTCAGAATAAAAAAAGGACGTCGAGGACGCCTTCCCCCCCTACATTTCTGACCTTGATGAAAAGGTGATATTGTAGGGGCTGGCGTCCTGACAGCCCAATCGTTTGTTATATTATGTAAAAATGTATTGATTTTTAATATATAATGTAGTATAATATATATTATGCGATTACTTTGAGATCAGTGCGAGAGTATCTCTTGCAATGAGGAGTTCCTCGTTTGTAGGAACGATCCAGACCTCGATCTTTGAATCAGGAGTAGAGATCTTAGTGAGCTTGCCTCTGATAGATCTGTTCAGCTCCTTGTCAATCTTGATTCCGAAGTAATCCATGTTCTCACATACAGCTTCTCTTACTTCCCATGAGTTCTCACCGATACCGCCTGTGAACAGAACAGCGTCAACGCCGTTCATAGCAGCAGCGTATGAACCGATGTACTTCTGGATCTCATAAGCCAGCATATCAGATACGAGCTGAGCCTTCTTGTTGCCGTTGTTAGCAGCTTCCTGAATGTCACGGTTATCTGAACCAACGCCTGAAACTCCGAGGAAACCTGACTTCTTGTTCATGTATTCGCTCATCTGTGAAGGAGTGAAGCCGTGCTTGTCAGCTACGAAAGTTACAGCAGACGGGTCAACAG
>JAEDMD010000225.1 GCA_016303195.1 Oscillospiraceae bacterium
CTGCTGGAATGACTGCGAACCATGACCTGAGGTGTTGTGACAGCGGATAACATCAAATGCACCGTCCAGCTTGACTGAACCCGAACAGTAGAACGAGTCAGTTGCCAGATTTATGAGATCTTCCTCAATTGCAGAAGCACTGGTAATTACCTTGAATACCGAACCCGGCTCATATATTTCGGTGACGCACTTGTTTTTCCACTGCTTTTCACGTTCCTCGCCCGTTCTCTTTTCAGCCTCATCGCCTGTGAGTTTAGCGAGCTGAGCAGCAATATTCGGGTCAACTATCTCACGTGGATCGTTAAGGTCAAAGCTGGGATTTGTTGCCATTCCGTATATCGCACCTGTTTTCGCATTCATAAGTATAGCGCAGGCACGGTTCTTTACTTCGTATTTTTCCACCATTTCCTGCAAATGCTTTTCAAGGTGGTGCTGTATCATTGAATCAATGGTGAGGTAAACATCGTCACCGTTTTCAGCTTCGTAGGTCTTGGAATATCTGTACGGAAGCTCATTTCCTGCGGAATCCTTTGCGGAGATGGTCTTTCCGTCAACACCTGCAAGGTAGTCATCGTAATACGCTTCAACGCCGTAAGCGCCGTAGCCGCCGCCTGTTGTGAATCCGATAACGGAAGCCGCAAGTTCGTTCTGCGGATAATAGCGCTTTGTGTCCTCCTCCTCATTGATGGAGTACATACCGTTATCGTTGAAGAATTTCAGTATCTCATCAGCAACAGGCTTTTCCACCTGATCCTGAAGTACGCTGTACTGGGTCTTTTCCTCCATTGCGTTCTTGACCTTATCCGGAGTGATATCCAGCTTTGAAGAAAGGAGCGATATCACCTGTGTCTTGAATGTTTCAACGGATTCGGGAAGAACATCAATTTCATTGCCTTCCTCGTCATATTTCGGCACATATGTGCCCTTAGCCTTGTCGGCATTTCTCTTTTTTATCCTCTCCTCAAGGTCTTCGAGTTCCTGACGGAAATTCTGAGGATCGAGGAATATTTTGTACACAGAAGCGCTTCTCGCAAGAGCTGATCCCTTTGCGTCATATATCGTTCCTCTGTGGGCAGGGATGGTAATTGAGCCGAAATGCTGGTCATTTGCCATTTCCTGATACTTTTCGTTGTCAACAACGGATATATTGAAGAAATTCACAGCAACTACCGAAAAAAGCACGACAAATACCGATGTCATAACGACCTTCGCTCTGAATCTCATGGAATTAGACGGATTATTGTTTGCCATGATAAGAACTGTCTCCTTTCAGCCTTAGAACTTGTTCTCAATAAGCAAAAGGCAGGGATATGCACCGCCCTGCCCCATTTTCGGATAAATACAGGCAATGCGCCCTGTTATCCTATGTATGCATATACATTATAATAGTGCAGGCTTAGCGGCACATATCTTTATCTGCCGCAGATATCATGTTAATGGGGTACTATAATAATAGTTCATTCCCCTCTGAAATATTCCACACACTCATCAAAAAAGTTCCTGACCCTTGTGAGTACGCTCTCTTTTTTCTCAGGGATAGTAACAACATCGCCTGTACGTATCTTTATGTATTCTATCTGCGATGAATCGATCTTTCTCATGCCGAGAACATTTTCAGCATAGTCCTCAACATTTTTCGCAGACATCTGACTTTCCAGCTCGGACTGTAATCTTACATTCTCCGCCTCTGCAAGGTGGAGCTGATTATTCAGCGAGGACACCTGATTGTACAGCGTGTTCCGCTTATCGAGGGAATATATGACTGCGCCAAGAAGTGCAGCCGCAAGGAGCGAAATAAAAATAATGGCAAGCACAGAGCCGAATTTTGAATTTCCGCCGTTTTTATTGCCTGTATTCGCAGTATTTGAGGTATTTGAGTTTTTTGCGGTATTTACGGCATTTGCGGCAACAGCTTCGCTTTTTGAGGTGATAACTGCATCGGTATAGAAATCGTCATCGAAATCCTCACCGCTGAAATAATAGTCCATCTCATCGGGCATTTGTCTCTGCGCTCCTTTCTATTATTCTCAGCTTAGCGCTTCTGCTTCGGTTATTGCGTTCAAGTTCTTCCTCCGAGGCTTCAATGGGCTTGCGTGTTACCGGCTTGCCTTCGGGCTTTCTGCCGCATACGCACTGAGGAAAATCGGGCGGACAGATGCATCCTTTGCACCAGCCTGCGAATTTTTGCTTGACCAGTCTGTCCTCCAGTGAGTGGAAGGTGATGACTGCCAGTCTGCCGCCTGTTTTAAGGCTGTAAAAGGCATCCTCCAGACCTTTGGAGAGATGGTCGAATTCTGAATTCACAGCGATCCTGAGCGCCTGAAATGTTTTTTTGCAGGGATTCTTTTCCCTGCGGGCTTTCTGCGGAACGCTGTCTCTTATGATATCAGCCAGTTGAAAGGTTGTTTCAACGGGGGCTGTTTCTCTTGCTTTGATTATATTTGCGGCGATCTTTCGGGAAAATTTCTCCTCGCCGTACTCGAACATTATTCTTGCCAGTTCAGCTTCGGAATAGGTATTCACGATATCCGCCGCACTTGTTCCCACCTTGCTCATACGCATATCCAGCGGTGCATCGGAATTATAGGAAAATCCACGGCTTCCCTCGTCAAGCTGGAAAGATGAGACACCAAGATCCATGAGTATCCCGTCCACAAGGTCTATCCCCAGATCGTCGAGTACCGATCTCATTTCGGAATAGTTGCTGTGGATGACCTGAGCATTCGGGAATGGCGAAAGTCTTTCAGAAGCCGCTTTCACAGCATCGGGGTCACGGTCAAGCGAAATGAGCCTGCCATTTTCGCCGAGCTTTGCGGCGATAGCGGAAGAATGGCCTCCTCCGCCTGCTGTTCCGTCAACGTAGATGCCGTTCGGGTCGATTGCAAGACCGTCGATACATTCCGTCAGCAGAACGGGTATATGATGAAAATCCATAGTTCAGAACTCCTTATGGAAATTAAAGAACAAACGATTTTTCGCAGAAGACGGTTATTCCATCTTCCGCAGTATATTTTTGCCCTATCATAATTGTATCAGAATTTCGTGCAATATTCAAGACGTAATTTTGTACAATACTCCCTATACATAATCTAAATGATTTAGTGAAATTCCAAGAACCATCAGTCTGAAATCAAGCTCCGCGGTTATACATGATAAGATTTAGTAAATTATAATAACAGTTCTTTCGGCAATTTATACAAAAAAAGAGAAGTCTCCGCAAATAAGGGGAGTACTCTTACAGAAGTTTTTACACGTGATATTGAGGAAACCCCTTTTGAAAAAGGGTTTCCCTAACTGGGACCTGTCCCCTCTGTCCTTCGGACA
>JAEDMD010000019.1 GCA_016303195.1 Oscillospiraceae bacterium
TGGAGATCGGCGCTCGTCTCGGAGTGAAGAAATTCTGCTATTACTTTGATGCGTTCGGACTCAGCGAAAAGACAGGTATTGATCTGCCTGCGGAGAGCGTGGGACTTGGATTCGATCCCGATGAAATGACCAACGTTGACCTTGCGGTCAGCGCTTTCGGACAGGGAGAAACCATCACACCTATGGAAATGATAACTTCCTACTGTGCCGCAATAAACGGCGGCTATCTGCTGAAACCGTATGTGGTAGACAAGATAGTTGACGAGGACGGAAATGTTGTTCTCAAAAATGAGCGCACTGTCCGCAGACAGGTAGTCTCCGAGGAGACTTCCGCAAAGATGAGAAATGCACTCTATCACGTTGTTGCAGACAACAACGGCGGTAATGTTTCAATAAAGGGATATTCCATCGGCGGTAAGTCGGGTACATCCCAGCGACTCAGCGTTACTTCAACAGGTCAGGTGATACAGGGGCAGGAAGATGCGAGCGCACAGGAATACGGCGCTTCATACGTCTGCTTCACACCTGCTGACGATCCTGAGATAATCCTCCTTGTACTGGCTGATATGCCTAACAAGGACATCGGCTACTACGGTTCGGTAGTTGCAGTTCCGACAGCAAGAGATATTCTTACCGATGTTCTGCCTTATCTTGGATACAGTCCGCAGTATACCGACGAAGAACTTGATAATCTTGATGTAAAGATACCGCTTCTGGAAGGCCCTATCGACGATGCTAAGGCAACTCTGAAAGATCTTGGAGTTGAATGCAAGGTCATCGGCAGCGGAATCGAAGTTGTGGCACAGTCACCTGTTACAGGTTCAGCTATCGCAAAGGGCGGTACAGTTTACCTTTACACTGAAAAGGGTCACACTGTTGAATATGAGGAAGTTCCCGATCTTGTGGGAGTTTCACCGTCATTCGCCAGTGAACAGCTTGCATACTGCGATCTTAATTTCGTGGCAAAGGGTGCATCCATAACAAGAGAAAATGCCGTAGTCAGCAGTCAGTCCATAGCTCCGTACACCAAAGTGCCAAAGGGTACAGTGATCGAGCTTGAACTCATGGTCTACTCAGACGGCGACTAAGCCGCTGAGCGAGCGGCAGCGCAGCCACGATTCGCTCGACCGCTGAGCGAGCGGTGGCGCAACCACGTTTCCGCTCGTAAACTCGCTCACTCTGTGCGAGGCGGTTAGTCTGCTTTCGCTCGACCATAGTAATAAAATTAAGTCATTAGCCCTTATCTTACAGATTACACGAAGGCTAAAGGCTAAAAGCTAACAGCTAACAGCTAAAAGCTAAAATCTACAACAATCTCGAATTAAATCAACTGGAGGGGCCTTTATGAAGTTATATGATCTGCTTGAAAACAATGCAGAAACAAAACTCGATGATATTGAAATAACTTCGATCACCGACGATACAAGAAAAGTAACAAAAGGAAGCCTGTTCTTCTGCGTGAAGGGAGGCAGTTTCGACGGCCATACCGCCGCCGCTGAGATGCTTGAAAAGGGCGCTGCGGCAGTTGTGTGCGAACATGATCTTGGACTTGGCGACAAGCAGATAATCACTGAGAATTCACGCAGACTTTACGGCCTTGCCTGCTCTGCATGGTTCGGCCATCCCGAAAAGAAACTGCGTATGATCGGCGTTACAGGCACAAACGGCAAAACTACCATCACAAATGTGATAAAATATATCCTCATGAAGAACGGTCACAAAACAGGACTTGTGGGAACTATCCGCAATGAGATAGGCGATGAGGTGATACACACCGAAAATACCACTCCGATGGCATATGACCTTATGGCATTGTTTGACAGGATGGTAAAAGAAGGCTGTGAGTATGTGGTAATGGAAGTCTCATCGTTCGGACTTGTCCAGAACCGTATCGGCGCTTCATGGTTCGAGACTGCGGTATTTACCAATCTCACACAGGATCACCTTGACTATCACAAGGACATGGAGAATTACTATCAGGCAAAGAAAATGCTGTTCGATATCTGTGACTGTGCCATTATCAACACCGATGACGAGTACGGCAAGCGCCTTTTCAGCGAGATAAACTGCGACAAACTCAGCTTCAGCGTCAAGGGCAATGCCGATTTTACCGCTGACGGCATAAAGATAAAGTCAACAGGTTCGAGCTTCTGGTTCTGCAAGGACGGAAAGTCCCATCTTGTAAAATGCAGGATGCCCGGCGCTTTCAATGTTTCAAATCTTACTGCGGCAATGGCTGTCTGCATGAGGGCAGGCATCGCAGTTGACGATATGATATCCGCAGTTGAGGAATACAACGGAGTAAAGGGAAGATGCGAGGTAATCCCCACAGGCAGGGACTTCACTGTTATCTGCGACTATGCACATACTCCCGATGCTGTTGAAAATATTCTCCGAAGCGTTAAGGAATACACAGAAAACCGCCTTATATGCCTTTTCGGATGCGGCGGAAACCGTGATGCGGCAAAGCGCCCGAAGATGGCGGCTGCGGCGGCAAAATATGCGGACAAGCTCATCGTTACGTCGGATAATCCCCGAAATGAAGCCCCTGAGCTTATCATAAAGGAAATACTTACAGGCCTTGAAAACAGCGATATACCGTATGATGTGGTAGTTGACAGAAGGGAAGCTATATATCATGCCTTGAAAATTGCTGAGAAAGGTGATATAATAGTACTTGCGGGCAAGGGCCATGAGGATTATCAGATACTTGCAGGAATGGAACATATCCATTTTGACGAGCGTGAGATTGTGGCTGAGGGGCTGAAATTGCTTGATAAATAATATCTTTGCGTGACAGATAAAGACGGATGCATTATAATTACGCATTACGAATTACGCATTGTAAAAAAATGGAGTTGTTGGAATAAAATGTCTTTCTGGATAATAAATTTGCTTATAGCACTTCTTTCATTCGTAGTTGCAGGGGTATCGGGAATTTTCCTTGTACCGTTCCTGCACAGGATAAAATTCGGTCAGCCTATCAAGACTGAGGATGGCCCGAAATGGCACGCCAAAAAGCAGGGAACTCCCACAATGGGTGGTTTCATGTTCATCATATCAACTATCATAACAGCCATTGCAGGCTATTGGATATACCGCATGAAAACGGGACTTGATACCACAGATAAGACCAGCTTTCACCCGTTCTACCGTATGCTTGCGTTGATAGTTTTCTCAGCAGCATTCGGACTTATAGGCTTCATCGACGATTATACCAAAGTTGCACGAAAGAACAACGACGGTCTTACACCGTGGCAGAAGATAGCATTACAGCTTGTCTGCGGTGCAGGTTTCCTCTTTGCGATACATCAGTTCGGCGATACATCCACAAGGCTTGACCTCGGTTTCTGGGTAAGCCCTTCACTGGGTATCTTCTACTATATCCTCATGATGGCGGTAATTATTTATCTGACCAATGCAGTAAACCTCACAGACGGCGTTGACGGACTCTGCGGTTCGGTAACATTCTGCGTGATGCTGATATTCACCATCTGCTGTTCGATACTGAAACAGAATGAGCTTTCATGCTTCACAATGGCACTGGCAGGCGGTTGTCTGGGCTTCCTGCTCTGGAATCTCAACCCTGCTAAATGCTTCATGGGCGACACAGGTTCAATGTTCCTCGGTGCGGCAGTAACAGGTGTAGGACTCATACTTCACAAGCACCTGCTTCTTCTCCTCGTTGCACTGGTATACATTTTCGAGGCGCTGTCCGTTGTGATACAGGTCGGCTACTTCAAGATCACCAAGCGCAAGTACGGCGAGGGCAGACGAATCTTCAAGATGACACCTATCCACCATCACTTCGAGATGAGCGGATACAGCGAATACAAGATAGTGATAACTTTTTCCATCACAAGCATTATTTTCGGAATTCTGGGAATAATTACATTACTGACACTTTGATCGAGTGTCAGATGTCAGATTTTACATTGAATTGAAGTCTGACATCTGATACCTGATATCCTGTTCTGACTTTAAGGAGGAAAATATGGCTTCAAGGACAAAAACAAGAAGAAAACGGCAGAAGTTCTCATTGTGGAAGGTCTTTGTCGGCGATGGCAAACACGGCGACATCAGCCTTTCGTTTTTTGCTTATGTAATGATACTCCTTGTTGTCGGCATTGTTATGATGTCCTCTGCAAGCTATGCATGGGCATACAGCGAACATGGCGGTGACGGTCTGTTTTATGCGAAGTCACAGGCGAAAAATGCCATTATCGGATTTGCCGCTATGATATTCTTCATGAAGATGGACTACCACAATTTCAAGAGCGTGAGACTGCCCTTGCTGAAAAAATTCAACATCGCAGGCTTGCTTTACGTTGTGGGAATCATACTGCTGATACTTGTTCTCGCTATCGGTAACGATGAGGGCGGTTCGATGGGCGCTAAACGATGGCTGACCCTCGGCCCGATAAACTTCCAGCCGTCTGAGGTAGCTAAGCTGGCGATAATCATTTATTTCGCATACAGTATGGAACGTGACGGCAAGCAAATGAACAAATTCAAGATCGGTATAGTTAAATATGCCTTACTTATGCTTATTTACGTCGGTCTGCTTTTCAAAGAGCCGCATATGTCGGGACTTATCCTCGTCGGCAGTATCTCGGTCGTAATGATACTCTGCGGCGGTGCGAATATCAGACAATTCCTGCTTCTCGGCGCAGGCTCTGTGGTATCGGCTGTTGCGGTCATTGCTTATCAGTCAAAGATTCCCGGAAGCTACATCGCTACACGTATCAAATCATGGAAAGACCCGTTCGCTGACATCCTCGATGAAACATGGCAGACTGCAAACTCCATCATCGCCATCGGTTCGGGCGGTATGTTCGGCCTCGGACTGGGAAATTCCCGTCAGAAATATCTCTATCTCCCTGAGACGAAAAACGACTTCGTATTCCCGATAGTTTGCGAAGAACTGGGCTTCGTGGGAGCTATTGCGATAATCATAGTATTCTTCCTTCTCGTTGTGGAAGGCTTCTCCATAGCAGTAAGATGCAAGGACAGATTCGGTATGCTCATAGCTGTCGGTATCACAACACAGATAGGCATACAGACTGTTCTCAACCTCGCCGTTGTAAGCAATCTGATACCTAATACAGGTATCAGCCTGCCGTTCTTCAGTTACGGAGGTACGGCGCTTATAATGCAGCTTGCGGAAATGGGCATCATGCTGAATATATCACAGCAAAGGTATTACCCGTCCGAAAAGGAGACTTCCGACAAGAAAAAAACCGCTTCTGCGGAAAAAGGAGCAAAGGCATGAAAGTTCTCATAGCGTGCGGAGGCACAGGCGGACATATCAATCCCGGCCTCGCTATCGCAGACATCATCAAAAGCAAATATCCCGATGCGGAGTTCCTCTTTGCAGGCACTCCGAAGGGCATGGAAGCAAAGCTCGTCCCGAAGGCAGGCTACAAGCTGGAAACTATCAAGGTGGCAGGCTTTCAGAGAAAAATATCCCTTGAAAACATCGGAAGAAATATCAAGGCTGTCGCATATCTTGCCACATCGGGCAAGAGAGCAAGACAGATAATCAACGGTTTCAAACCCGATATCGCTATCGGAACAGGCGGCTATGCGGCAGGCCCTGTTATCCGTATGGCGGCTAAAATGGGCATTCCCACTGCTATCCATGAGCAGAACGCTTATCCGGGCGTGACAAATAAACTTCTTGCAAAGGAAGTTGACTATGTTATGCTGACTGTTGAGGAAGCGCTGAAATTCATGGACAAGAGCAAGTTCGAGTACAGCGTTACGGGACTTCCCGTAAGAAGCAATATCAACACCATGTCAAAGGCGGAAGCAAGGGCAAAGCTGGGATTTGACGACAAGTTCACAGTCCTTTCATTCGGCGGAAGCCTCGGTGCAGGATGCATCAACGAGAGTATGGAGTTCGTTATCAAGGATAATTTCAAAAACGGCAGAGAGATAAATCACATACACGGCTACGGCGGTATGGGAAAGGATACTTTCCCGCAGGCGATGAAAGCCGCAGGAGTTCCGCTGAAAAGCGACCGCCTGCGTATAACCGAGTACATAAACGATATGGACGTATGTCTTGCGGCGGCTGACCTTGTAATATGCCGAAGCGGTGCATCAACTCTCGCAGAGCTTGAAGCGGCAGGCAGAGCGTCGATACTTATCCCGTCGCCTATCGTTGCAGGAAATCATCAGTATCACAATGCTATGGTTCTCGGCAAGGCAGGTGCGGCAGTAGTCATTGAGCAGAAGGATGTTACCAGTCAGAAGATACTTGACGAGGTGCTGAAACTTAGCAGTGACCCGAAAAAGGCTGAGGCTATGTCCGAAAATGCCGCAAAGCTGTTCCTGACCGATACAAATGACAGAATACTCGCAGTAATTGACAAACTAATAAATAAAAAATAACAACCACATCGTCGGAGGAATCAAAGTATTATGAACTACAAGAATTTAGTTGAAGTAAATGGCACAAAGCTCAATGTCTATACAGAGGGTCAGGGTGATGTTACCATAGTTTTCATGGCAGGCAACGGAGTTACATTGCCTGTGCTGGAATACAAGCCAATATGGAAAAGAATGTCCGAAAAGTACAGGATTGCTGTCATTGAAAAGGCAGGTTACGGATTCAGCGGCTCAAAAACCACTGAGCGCACCGTTGAAAATCTTGTGGCAGAGGACAGAGAAGCACTCGCAAAGGCAGGAATAAAACCGCCTTATGTGCTTGCGGCTCATTCCTATTCGGGATTTGAGGCCGTATACTGGGCTAATACCTATCCCGACGAAGTAAAAGCCGTACTCGGCATGGATATGGGCATTCCCGACATGGCAATCGCACAGTCGAAGGAACTTCCCGAAGAAAAGCGCAGGGCTATGGTACTGAAACAGCAGAAGCTGCTTCAGAAGGTATCAAAGGGCGGTATTCTCACGAAGCTGATGAAAAACAAGTTGGAGAATGCTTCCGGACTTATGAGCGGAAATGAACTCACCGAGGACGAAAAATCTGCCTACAAGGAGTATTTCTACAAGAATATCGCTCATCAGGAATTTACTGATGAAGCTATGCTTATGACGGATAATGCGGTAAAAGCAAGCAAAACGGGACTGCTGAAATGTCCCTGCTGTTTCTTTGTCAGTGATATGAAAATGCCCGTAAAGAGCGTTTCATGGAGACAGGTCGGCGTTGACTATGCAAAGAAGTGCGGCGGAGAATTACATCTCTCCGACAAGGGGCATATGATGTACGCTTTCATTCCCGATGAAATGTCGGATACCTTCATGAAGTTCCTCAGCGCTCATAATATAGGATGACACACGGACTTGCAGAGGTGATATACCATGAGCATAAGCACCAAAAGAAGACGAAAAATAATTGTCGGAGACAGAGCGTATGTCTGGTATGTCGCTCCTGACGATGATTCAGGGTATGACGTTCTGAACATAGTTTCGGATGACAAATACCTGATACTTTCATGTCCGCTGAAAACGAGGACAGATTATGTGATAAGCAAGGGCAGAGTATTTCAGCAAAAAGAAATACATTCGGGCTGGAGCAGATATCTGCTTCCCTTCGGTATACCCGATGCTGTCACACCTAAACTGGCTGAACAGATCATAGTCTGGGCAACCGAGGGTACAGATGCCGTTCCGATAAATGCAGGTGAAGTGAGATTATAACACATATCTGTAACACCACGACCGCTAACAGCATAATATACACAAAAATGCTGTGAGGTGGTCTTATGCAGAAATTTATCATAACGGGAGGCAGAAAACTGCGTGGTCAGCTTGCCGTGCAGGGAAGCAAGAACAGCGCCCTGCCTATAATGGCGGCTTCGCTGTTGTGCGGTGAGGAGTGTGTTCTATGGAACTGCCCACGGCTCACCGATGTCTATGCAGCTTCAAGGATACTGAACCATACAGGCTGTAAATGCAGTTTTTCCGAGAATACAGCCGTTATCGACCCGAAGGATGTGACGGAGACTTCCATCCCCGAAAGCCTTATGCACGAGATGCGCTCGTCAATTATTTTCATGGGCGCTATGCTTGGCAGAACGGGGGAATGTACCGTCAGTATCCCCGGAGGATGTGAACTTGGCCCACGTCCAATAGATATGCACCTTGCCGCTCTGCGGAAAATGGGTGCAGATATCCGTGAGGAACACGGCAGGATAATCTGCTGCGGCAAAGGTCACGGAGCAAAAATTTCCCTTGCGTTCCCGTCAGTGGGAGCGACTGAGAATATCATACTTTACGCTGTTACAGCCGATGGCGAAACTGTCATAAACAATGCCGCCCGTGAGCCTGAGATATGTGACCTCTGCGGATTCCTCAGAAAATGCGGAGCTGACATAAAGGGCGACGGCGGAAGCAGTATCGTCATAAAAGGCAAAAAACAGCTTTACGGCTGTGAATACAGCATAATGCCTGACAGGATAGCAGGCGCTACTTACCTTGCCATGACCGCTGCGTCAGGCGGGGAGATAATACTTACAAATGCGTGTATCCCCGAAACAGAGCCGTTTCTTTCGGTTCTTGAACAGACGGGATGCAGTATTTATACAAACAGAGATAAGATCTATCTGCGAAGCGGAGCAAGACTGAATGCGGTGAAGGAGCGTATACGCACAATGCCGCACCCCGGTTTCCCGACGGATGCTCAGGCGGTGCTGATGGCGGCACTGTCGGTTGCGGACGGCACAAGCGTTTTCGAGGAGAATATCTTCGACTGCCGCTACCGTCATGTGGATGCTCTTGTGAAAATGGGAGCGGACATTCAGGTGATGGGGAAAATCGCCGTAGTCAAGGGCGTTAAGGGACTTTGCGGAGCGGATGTCAATGCGACCGACCTGAGAGGCGGCGCAGCTATGGTAATTGCAGCTCTGACGGCTGATGGCACTTCCACGATCGGAAATATATGCCACATCGACAGAGGATATGAAAAAATGGAGGACGCTGTAAGGCTTCTCGGCGGTGATATGCGGAGAAGCTGAGCTAAAAGCTATGAAGGATATTGAAAAAACAAGCGTTGACAGAGTCAACAGCCGAAAACGAATAAGACGGCGGCGGAGACTTCTCAATGTATACGTTGTAATAGTGCTTGTGCTTGTTGCGGTCATAGGCTTTGCGGCGAGCTACACCTTTTTGTTCAACATAACAGAGATAAGAGTTTCGGGCGAATCGGATATGTATTCCGCCGAGCAGATAGTTGAAGCATCTGAGATACATCAGGGCGATAATCTTCTCAGGCTGGACATTGAAAAGAGTCAGGAGCGCATCCTGAAAAATCTTCTCTATGTGGAAACTGCCGAAGTTACCCGTGATTTCCCTTCATCACTGGAGATAAAGGTATCTAAATGTACCCCGTCATTCAATGTAAGCACAGGAAGCAAAACTCTCGTTATAAGCAAACAGGGAAAAATTCTTGCTGAGAACAGCTTCATCACCGACGGACTGCCTGTTATTTACGGCTACAATCCGAATACACGTACTCCCGGTGATTACATCGACAGCGATGAGAATTTCAAGAAGGACGCATTTGAAGCCCTTATTTCAAGTATTGTCAAGCTGGGCGAGACTAATATATCGAACATCAATATGGCGGATGAACACGCAATCGTCATCAACTACAAGAATGGCATGGTGTTCAAGATGGGCAACTGGAACGATGCTGAGTATAAGCTGAATATGGCGGCAACTGTCATGGAACAGCCATACGTCAAGGGCAAAAAGGGATTCCTTACCATGATAGGATCACACGAATGCGGATTCAGAACATCCGACGAGCCTGTGGAAGTTCCGGGAAATATCGAGCCTGACAAGAAGAAAAAGAAGACCGACGAAAACGGTGAGCCTATCGAGGAGCTTGAACCTTCAGCAGAGACAAATCCCGATCAGGAGGAGCGTTTCAGCGACTATAACAGTCAGAACGATGAGAACCGTGAGGGATATTTTGATTTCGAGGAGGACAGCGAGGACGGCGAGAACGATGAGCAGAAGCCTACAAGTGAGGACGGCTACACTCTCGACGAAAACGGCGGATATTACGATTCCGAGGGATATTATCACGATCAGTGGGGATACTATTATGACTCCTTCGGAAACTACTATGATCCATACGGAAACCTTGTCGGATCGCCATATGATGACGGCGGAAGCTACTATGATGACAGCTACGACAGCTATGACAACAGCTACGATCAGGGCTGGTAAAAAATAAAATTATACAAAATAATATTCTCTTGGTTTATACAATTGTAAGATTCGCAGAAATTTACTCTAAATCACCTGCGGACTTGCAAAAATCAGAATTCTATGCTAAAATATATAGAGTATTTGTACACGTATATTCGGATGGGAGCATCTTACCTCAGAACGCTCCGATAAAATACAGGATTACGATTAGGAGGATCAAGAAATGTCTGATTTTAATTATGAAGAAGCGATTGAACCCGATGTTAACATAAAAGTCATCGGTGTTGGCGGCGGCGGCGGAAATGCCGTTAACTGCATGGTCGAGTCGGGCGTGAATAATATAGAGTATATTGCTATCAACACTGACGCTAAGGCTCTCAATAAGTCCAAGGCTACTACTAAGATCCCGATAGGTGCTAAGCTCACAAAGGGCAGAGGCGCTGGCAATAAGCCTGAGGTCGGTCAGAGAAGTGCTGAGGAAAACAGAGATGAGATCGAGACCCACCTTAAAGGTGCTGATATGGTATTCATTACCGCAGGTATGGGCGGCGGTACAGGTACAGGTGCTGCTCCTGTCGTTGCCAAGATCGCAAAGGAAATGGATATCCTTACAGTTGCTGTTGTTACCAAGCCTTTCCTCTTTGAGAGAGAGCAGAAAATGGCTCAGGCTGAGAGAGGTATCGCAGAACTGAGAAAATACGTTGATTCCCTTATCGTTATCCCTAACGAAAGACTTCTTGTAGGCCTCGACAAGCCGCTTACAATGATGCAGTCCTTCGCACTTTCAGATGACGTTCTCAAGACAGGTGTAAAGAGCATTTCTGACCTTATCGTCGAGGAAGGCTACATAAACCTCGACTTCGCAGACGTTTCAACTATCATGAAGGGCGCAGGCTACGCTCATATGGCTATCGGTCACGGTTCAGGCAAGGACAAGGCAAGAGATGCCGCTACTGCTGTTATCTCCAGCCCTCTGCTTGAAACTTCCATCTCAGGCGCTAAGCGTCTCCTTATCAATATCGCTATGTCCGAGGATATCCTCTCTGCTGATGTTGATGCCGCTACAAAGATGATCACAGATACTGCCGCTGACGGTGTTGAGTTCATCTTCGGTACTGCTTTCAAGGAAGATATGCAGGATGAGATGATAATTACAGTTATCGCCGCAGGATTCGACGATACAGACGATTCGCTGACTGTTCTCGATAATCAGTCTGCTCCTGCCGAGAACGCACCTGTTCAGCCTGCCGCTCCGGAGCCTGTTCCTGAGACACGTGAGGAAGAACAGCCTTCAATGCAGGAAGAATATATCAATATCGACAATCCGCTCATCGACAGCCTCGGCTTCGGCGGTTCGTCAAGACCATCATCTTCATCTTCACAGGACTACGATCTGGAAGATATCTTCAAGATGCTGGGCAACTAAAATTAAATTGCGAAAGCGGTCTGTAACAGGCCGCTTTTTATTATTGATTTATGTTAATAAAATATGACTTAATAAACTGAAATAGCATCTTTTGTTTGAATCATTGACTGTATTTTGCTGTATTGGTATTTTTCTTTTTTATTTATGTAGTAAATTGCACTAAAATAAAGAAGAAAATTCTACATATTAATAGTTGAAATATAATATCTAATATGTTATAATTCTATTAAGGCGTATTTACTGAACCTGTATTCACAGTTTATATGTGCGTTTTGCTATGCCCTCTTTTGTGTATGGCTTACAAGTTGTGCCTGTATGCACTGTGAATGCAGGTTCTGATTCCTTAAATTTTATCCTCGGGTACTCGAGGGGATCGGAGTGTAACACTATGGACGAACCAACCGTATTAAGAACCACCAAGATCGGCGGCGGCTTTGTTAAAGAGGATGTTATGACATACCTCGACGAGCTTAATTCAAAGATCGTTGGTCTGGAAGAAGAACTGAAAGTAGCAAAGAGCAAGAATACATCTGCTCCTGCGGCTGATCCGCAGGAAGTCCAGAAGTATAAAGCTCAGGTAGACAGTCTTCAGGAAAAACTCAATACCTCCAATAATGCCCTCAGAGCTGCTAAAAAGGAAAATGAGGAACTCCAGAAAACGATCAATCAGCTCAAGGCAGGCGGCGGTCAGGGCAATGCACAGCAGAATGCTGCAATGGCTCAGGCTGTTGAAGCTGCCAAGAAGGAGATCGATACTCTCAAGAATCAGCTCAGAGTCGCTGAACAGAAAGCCGCTGCAGGCGCTGGTCAGCAGGCTAACGCTCAGGCTAACGCCGCTGCTCTTGAAGCCGCAAGAAAAGAGATCGACAACCTCCGCAATCAGCTCAGAGCTGTTGAACAGAAGGCTGCTGCCGCTCCCGCTTCTGCTGCAAATAACGCAGAGCTTGAAAAGGCAAGACAGGATATTCAGAGGATCAATTCCGAACTGAACGGCAAGGCTAAGGAACTGGCTGATCTTACTCATAAGCTGGAAGCCAAGACTAAGGAAGCCGCTGAGAAGGACGAGAAGATCGCTGCTCTCACTAAGGAGAAGGAAACAGTTGTTGCTGATAAGGATGCCGAGATCGCTAAGCTCAACGACGAGATCACTGACCTCAAGGAGAACGGCGGCGGAATCCAGTCCTCCTTCGATATGGGCGCTCTCTTTACCGAGGCTCAGAAGACTGCTAACAAGATCACTATCGAGGCTCAGAAGAATGCCGACAAGGTAACAAGCGAAGCTAATGCTGCCGCTGAAAAGACTACCAAGGAAGCTAACGAAGCCGCTGAGAAGACTACAAGAGAAGCTAACGAGGCCGCTGAAAAGACTACAAGAGAGGCTAAGGAAGAAGCTGAAAAGATCATTAACGATGCTAAGATCGAAGCTGAGACTACCATCGCTAATGCTAATACAACTGCCGAGAAGTGCATCAAGGATGCAAACGAGAAGGCTAAGGCTACTATCGACGAGGCTAATGCTCATGCTAAGTCCGCTGTCGATGAAGCTAACAAGCAGGCTAAGGACACAGTTACAGAGGCTAACTCTCATGCCGACAAGGTAAACGAGATGACCAAAACTGTTCGTTCGATGCTGCTTAACGAGATCGAAAGTGTCAATACTAAGTTTGATGATATCTCATCTGTACTCAAGCGTCTCACAGGTCAGGCTACCGAGAGAATGGACGAAGCTCAGCTCATTATCGGTGAAGCTAAGAAGGCTGTTGACAAGGGCGATGAGGATGAGGCTATCATTAAGAAGGCTGAAGCTCCCGAAGCTAAGTTCGAGGCTGCAAGTTTCAAGGCCGCTGACTACAAGAGCGTAGTTTCTAATGCTTCATCAGTTTCAGCTCATCCACATTTTGATAAGAAGGACGACGAGAAAAAGCCTGAGGAGAAGAAACCTGAAGTAAAGAAGGAAGAAACTCTCCAGAGCATCGGTGAACTGAAGTCCGAAAAGAAGCCTGAAATTAACAATATCAATAATAGTGGCAATAGCTTCAACAACAATAACAACAATAATTTCAACAAGAGCAATAATAACGAAAATAAGGATAACAGCAACAACAAGTCCGCTGCTGCTCCTGAGCAGAAAGTTCCGCCGAAGAAGTCCTCAAACTTCAATTTCGATATGGCTGAACTGCTCAAGGCTGCTGAGGAAGAAGCTGCTAAGAATCCTGAAGAATGATCTGAACTATCTCTCCCTTTCCCGTGAATTCGGGAAGGGGAGGATATATACTCTTTATTATCACTGATTCCGTTGGAGAATTCAGAATGTTGGGTGGATATCTTGCTTGAATTGGATTTCAATTTGAATGATTTGTGCGGTAAAACGGATGAGGAGCTTGCTTTGCTCGCAAGGACTGATAAGTCTGCGGCGGCGGCTTTGTTATCACGCTACTCTCAGTTGATATTGATTAAATCAAAAATTTATGCAAATTCCGAGACCGACAGTGAAGACCTGCATCAGGAAGGCTTTATGAGCCTTCTCAAAGCTATAAATGCCTATGACCAAAGCAAAGGAGCAAAATTTTCTACCTTCGCTGAGGTATGTATCGTCAACCGTATGCGAACCATTGCCGCAAGATCGGGAAAGGTAAGCTCGAATTCGGAAAGCATAGATGATGAAACGGCAGCAGATGTACTGTCCGTGGAAGAAACTCCTGAGAGTATTTATTTGTATAAAGAGTTTTTTACCGAAATGCTGAAATGCATAGATACCGAACTTTCGGAAACCGAAGCTAAGGTCTTTCACCTGTGTATGCAGGGCGAACCGTATCGCAAGGTGGCTGAAAAGCTGGGAATATCGGAGAAATCCGTGGATAACGCTATGCAGAGGGCAAGAAAGAAGATCAGAGCCCTTTACAAAAAAAGGGATGAAAATTGAAATGTGACCGTGTAGCTTAACTCAAGAGCGTTGTTTAACAAAGGTGTGGGTGCGAATCCGACCATGGCCGAATAATTTAAGCGAGGTATAGTAAAAATGTACGAAGACAAGACATTAGTCTGCAAGGAGTGCGGTAACGAATTCACTTTCACAGCAGGCGAACAGGAATTTTATGCTGAAAAGGGATTTGTAAATGAGCCCCAGAGATGCAAGGCTTGCCGTGATGCAAGAAAGAACGCAGGCAGAGCTGAAAGAGTTATGTATACAGCTACCTGTGCATCATGCGGCGGCGAAGCAAAAGTGCCTTTCGAGCCAAAGGAAGGCAGAGCTGTTTATTGCAGCGAGTGCTTTGCAAAGATGAATGAGGCATAATTATAGCAAACGACAATAATTTTTGGCATTTGCTATTTGCCGATACGCAGGGAGCAAATCTTTGATTTGCGTGTCTGTGAGGCGCTTTAAATCATTTACTATGGTGAACGTCAAATTATTTTTGACGTTCACTATGAATTACGGATCCAACAGCACAGCTATAAGCTGTGCTGGGATTTTATACAGGAACTTTTTCACTCTCAGGAAAACTTATGTTCATTTCGGGAGTTGGAAAGTTAGTTTACCCATTTAGAAAGGATGAATAAAAATGCAGATCACAAAAGAATCGATCATTGGCGATATTCTCGACGCAGATTTCGGCGTTGCAAACTATTTCCTTGAGATCGGTATGCATTGTCTTGGCTGCCCCGCTTCAAGAGGAGAGTCCATCGAGGAAGCCTGCGCTGTTCACGGCACAGACCCCGAAGCTCTCGTAGCAAAGCTCAACGCTCACTTTGCAGCTAAGCAGTAAGCGGAAACGAACCAAAAGGCATACTGTTTGTCAGTATGCCTTATTTTTTGCGAAAATAAAACTAAATGGAGATGTGCAGAAATGCTTGATAATAGATTAACAAAGTGTATGGAACTTGTAGGCGGAAGCGGCATCGTTTGCGATGTGGGAACTGACCACGCACTGCTTGCGGCGGAGCTTATCAACAGCGGAAAATGTGAAAAAGTCATAGCCTCCGATATCAAGGAAGGGCCTCTTGATGCGGCAAGAAAAACTGTTGAAAAATTCGGATTGCAGGAGAAGATTCAGCTTATCCTTTCGGATGGACTGAAAAATGTGCCGATGAATGGTGTATCAGATGTTGTTATTGCAGGTATGGGCGGTGAGACTATTGCCGCAATTATTGGTGAGATAGATGTCTCGAAGGTGGAATATGAGGATGTTCGCTGGATATTACAGCCAATGACCAAGCCTGAACTGCTCAGGAAGAAGCTGTTTGAGTACGGTCTTGTTATTACTGACGAGAAAATTGTCGAGGACGGCGACAAGATGTATGTCATCATGGCGGCTGAATATAGCCCGTATTTCCGCTATCTCACCGAAACTGAGTCATTGTTCGGATTCTTTGACGAGGATGATGAAAGCGGTAAGAAATATCGTCTCCATGAAAGCGAACGCTTTTCAAAAATTGCGGAAAATCTTGAAAATGCAGGTAAAAATGAAGATGCTCAGCATTTCAAAGCTCTCAGTCACAGGATGAAAAATGGTGTAGGAGTTGAGAAGATAGCCGATGTTATCGCATATCTGAACTCGCTGTATCCCTTTGAATTGCAGGAAAAATGGGATAATTCGGGCTATCTGGTGGAAAGCTCAGGCAATGAAGTGAGCAAAATACTTTTGTCGCTGGACATCAGTTATGATGTGGTGAACGAGGCTGACTGCAAGGGCGCAGAGCTGATAATCTCCCATCATCCTGTGATTTTCGACGCAAGAAAGCGTATAAGCCGCATTGACCCTGTTTATCGTCTCATCGAAAGCGGCATCGGCGCACTTTGTATGCACACTAATCTTGACATTGCGGATGGCGGCACAAATGGCGTAATACTGCGGAAACTTAGCGAGAAGTTCAGAATTTCAGCCGCTCCTGAGCCGTTTGAGGAACTGGGCGGCGGTCACGGACTTGGCTGGAT
>JAEDMD010000226.1 GCA_016303195.1 Oscillospiraceae bacterium
GACGCCCTGCACGAGAGGGCGTCCCCTTAATAAAATATGACTTTTTCGACAAGTTCCGCAACAAGTTTCCCAACAAACTGAGGACTGCCAAAGGCAGCCCCTACAAAAATTTTCAGTTCTATAACGTTAAAAGGGAAGAAATCCAAGTTAAAACAAAAATATTTATGCAAGTCCATTGACAAAAACTGAAACATATGCTATACTATTTAAGTATCGTGTGTAAGCACGTTACTATTATTATCCTTGCCCACAGTTGGTTGTCGGGCATGATCCCAGAAGGTGTGCTAAATGGCAAAGGTATCCGCTAAGTATGAAGTAATGGTTGTTTTCAGCCTCAAGAACGGTGAAGAACCTATGAAGGCTCTTATCCAGAAGTTCAAGGAGAGAATCGAGCGTCACGCTGAAGCTGTTGAAGTCAACGAGGATTGGGGTAAGCGCAAGCTCGCATATCCTATCGAAGACGAGACAGAGGGCTACTATGTGATCTATACTTTCACATCACAGCCTGATTACCCAGCTGATCTTTCAAGACGTCTCAATCTCAGCGACGGTATCCTCCGTTCACTCGTTACAGTTATCGACTAATTCACTTCATTAAGGAGGCGGTCAGATGAATAAGGTTATTTTGGTAGGCAGACTTACAGCAGACCCCGAACTGAGACAGACTCAGAGCGGAATCTCATCATGCAGATTCACTGTTGCAGTTGACAGAAGATTTGTTGACAAGCAGAGCGGTGAAAGACAGGCTGATTTTATCACCTGCATTGCATGGAGACAGCAAGCTGAATTTGTCTCACGCTACTTCAATAAGGGTAAAATGATACTCGTTGAGGGTTCGCTCCGCAACAACAACTATCAGGACAGAAATCATCCCGATGTTACCCATTACACAATGGACGTTCAGGTGGATAATGTCGAGTTTGTCGGCGGTAAGAATGAAAGCGGCGGAAACGGCGGCGGTTATCAGGGCGGCAATGGCGGTTATCAGAATAACGGCTACGGCGCTCCCCAGAACAATTACAATAACAATTATTCCGCTCCTCCTCAGCAGTCAGCTCCTCCACAGGCAGCACCTGCTCAGAATAATGACAGTATGTCTTACGGTAACCTTAGTGATTTCGAGGAAATTCTCAGCGACGGAGATGTTCCGTTCTAAGCAAAGCTGAAACATTATTACGAAAGGAGAAATTGTCATGGAAAAGGAAAGAAATTCTCGCCCATCAAAGAAGCCTCGCAAGAAGGTTTGTATGTTCTGCGCTGACAGAATCGAGAGAATTGACTATAAGGACCTTGCAAAGCTCAGAAAGTGCATGACTGAAAGAGCTAAGATCCTTCCAAGACGTGTAACAGGTACTTGCGCTTTCCATCAGCGTGAGCTTACAGTTGCTATCAAGAGAGCAAGACACATCGCTCTGCTTCCTTACATCAGCGACTAATAAATACAGGGAGACTTCTATGTCTCCCTTTTCTTATACTCGGAGATGCAGCAAAATATACAGAAATTGCGCCGTAGAAATTTCAAAGAACATGGAAAACTTTTGAAAGCATACTGCCGTGTGGTGATAAAGTTTGACGCAGTTATTCGGAATTTATACAAGCATAAATGGACATTTTGCCGCAGCGCCGAGTATTATATGTAAAGGCGGACAAGCTGTCCGCCCTATCCGCTCCCTACGGCATCATGAGGGAGTTTGTGGATATTTCATTTCGGGTCAGCGGTCTGATCGCTGATAAGAAAGCGCTTCTTCCTTGCGGAACAGCAGTGATATGCACCATACCGCAGAAATGGCTACAAGAATGTAGACCGTTCTCGCAAGCACACTGTCTGCACCGCCGAAAAGCCACGCTACCATATCAAGCTCGAAAATTCCAACTAAACCCCAGTTTATTCCTCCGATTATAAGAAGAATAAGTGCGATCTTGTCCCACATATTGAGAACACCTCTTGTTCGGGATTTTTGGCGACGCTCTGCATTTCATTAACTGAGCGTCTGTTAGTATTATTGCTTTAAAAACAGGTATTATGCATATGGAAAAAATTAAAGATATCATAAATTTCATTATCGAAAACAAAATGCTTGTCGCCGGTGCGGTGCTGATCGTTCTGCTGATGATACTGTTCATGTGCAGTTATTTCAGCAAGGGCAGACGCAAAGGCAGAGCGGCAGAGAAAAAAGTTTACAAGGCACTGAAAAAAATCAGCCGTAAAGACCACGTTCATATCATGAATAACGTCTATCTGCCTCTTTACAAGGGGAGCTGTGAGATAGACCATCTCGTTATCGGCAGATTTGGTGTGCTGGTGGTGGAGACTAAGGGCATCTCAGGCGAAATTTCGGGAAGCGGCGAGTATCTCACACACAAAGTCGGCTCGAAAACTCACAGTCTCTATAATCCTCAGAATCAGAACAAGACACACATGGACAATGTTAAGCATCACCTGAAAAAAGGAAGATTTTTCGATGTTCCTGTCAGTGGCATCGTGGTTTTCACCGACAACGACCTGAAATATCCGGATGGACTCGGAACTGATATCGACGGGCTGAAACAATATTACAAGAGCCTGCGGAATACGGGATGCTACGAGGATGTACTGTTTGACTACTTCAAAAGCATCCGTGTCCGTGATCCGTTCAAAAAAATACGGCATTGATCTTTTCGGAATAAAAAAAGGACGGCCAAAGGCCGCCCCTACAAAAATTCTTTAGTGCCAGCGAGCGAAAGCAGATTAACATTGACGTATAGAGTAGGGGCTGGCGTCCTCGACAGCCCACACCATAGGTAACGCAAATCGCAACAAGGGGACACCGTCCCCTACAAAGTGGTTGCCTGCGGAGGCTCTCCGCTCGTGGTTGCGCCGCCGCTCGCTCAGCGGCAAAAAAGACGGCATGATGCCGTCTTTATAGGATATATATGCTAAGGGATGTGCTGTTACTTAACGATGAACTTATCGATCTCCTTGAAGAACTTGTCAGCGTCATCTGTGTGAGCGTTCAGCTCGATAGGCTTTGAAAGGTCAAGGCTGAAAATACCCATGATCGACTTTGCGTCCACAGCATATCTGCCTGATACGAGGTCGATATCGAAATCGTACTTCATTACGATATTAACGAATTCCTTAACGTCGTTGATTGCCTGAAGATTTACTGTTGTTTTGGTCATAAATATTACCTCCTGATTAATTTAGACAAAGTATTTCTTTGATTATATCACACAAAACGTCCGTCAACTATCACAGGATTTTAAAGAAGAGAAAGAGAAATCCATAGAAATGCTTATAAATAAGAAAGAATTTCCCACGAAAAAAGGACCAT
>JAEDMD010000227.1 GCA_016303195.1 Oscillospiraceae bacterium
GCACAGAGGAACACGGTTTTATTCAGAGTTTCGTTCCTGTCGAAATATCCGTAATCATTCATATAAATGTCATTGCTGATGCCTTCATATTCATTATAATGCTTCAGTCCCCATAACGCAGGACTGCCAATGATGTAGTGACCGAACGGCTGATTCTCGTACTTATCCAAATTGAACAGTGCATTGTGCGTGAACACGCCGCCGTCCGAATGACCGTACAGCGTTGAATTTCCGCAGTCGATATTATAATTCTCGCAGAGATACGGCATAAGGTTGTCAGTGATAAAATTCAGGAGCAGTTCACGGTTGATCACCAGATCACAATAGCGCATTTCCCCGTCGGGGTCGGTGACATCATAGCTGTAATAAAGGCTGACAAGTATCACAGGTGCAGCCTCTTTGTTTTCTATACATTTTCTCAGTGCGGGACAGTTGCCGAAGCGCCATATACCATCCGTCAGGAAGAAAACAGGATAGGTCTTGTCTTTATCATATTCAGGCGGGAGCGTTACGTGTACAGTGAATTCTTTGCTCATTTCTTCGTCATAAATGCTTATCTCGTCAACCGAATCCTTTATTGCTTCCACGGCTTCACGGTCATATTCCCAGTCGCTTCTGTAATTATTGAAAACGTTCCAAAGACTTGCAGAATCATCTCTGCGATCAGCCGTTCCTTCGGGAAGTGTCTCGTAATCGCCGTTTTTCAGTGCGTCATATGCGATCTGCAAATACATTATCTCTGTATCGACGAGTTCTTCGGAATATCCACATTCAGTGTCTCTGTCACGAATGTACTCCAGATAATCCTCAAAAGACTCGAATGACTCTTTTTTCGTTTCAGTTTCGCCGTTTTCATCAGGCTGAGAAGTAATGAACCAGAACGAACCGCCGTCATAAAAATCATTCTCCGCAGGAATAAGCCAAGACAGGATAAATCCGTCTACAAGAACAACCGACGGAAAAAGGTCTTCACCGCCTTCTTCTCGCTTTTGCAGTTTACGCAGTTCATGATCGTATTCTTCATCGGTAAACATATCACGGTTCTCATCCAGATATTTACGGGTCGTCTCCGTGTCGCCTTTAACAAACTCGATACTGACTTTATGCTCGGCATTCGGGTCTGTATTTGGCTTTGGAATTTCGTCCAGCAGGGTCAGTTCATGCTTGTCCACCCATTGAAGCTCATTCTCCGTCATTTTGTTTGTGAGCTTTGTTGGAGAGACTGTCTGCGTATCTTCTGCCTCAGTTGTTGTCTCGATTATTTCGCTTTGAACTTCTGACACCGACTCAGCAGAATGCTCTGCGGTCTGACTGCATGATACGGTTGATAAAACCATTGCAAGGATCAATAATAATGCGGATGCTTTTTTCATAA
Source organism: Oscillospiraceae bacterium (assembly GCA_016303195.1). Lineage (GTDB taxonomy): Bacteria > Bacillota > Clostridia > Oscillospirales > Ruminococcaceae > Ruminococcus. Next base: position 1,376 of record JAEDMD010000227.1, read on the forward strand.
TGTAATATACCTTTCTGTTTGTTTTACATATATACATTATACATCATCGTATCTGCTTTGTCAAATTTTTTATTTTTGGCTCATGGGTGGAGGAGGAGCAGTTCCACTCCTTGCTGAGAGCGATTTTTATAGTGATATCGCACAAGTAAGCCATCGATTTATTGTTGATTTTAACGTTTAAGCCGAAATATACTGGAAAAATATGGATGTATATGGTATACTATGTATAATTGCTCATAAAAAAATCAAAGAGCATGATGGAGGTTTTATTCAGATGAAGAAAATTATTTCGCTTCTTGCCGCACTGACCCTTATGTGCAGCACAATGGTGCTTCCGCCTGTAAATGCCGAATGCACCACATACAAGGATGTGAATTCTTTTGCTCAGGAGTATTATGCCGAATGGCCCGACCGTGAAGCAGATCACGTGCAGGTCAAGGAAAACGGCTTCGTTTTCAATGTTTATGACAGCTATGCTTATCTCGCCGATTATGAGAATACGGATGTTACTGAGGTAACTATCCCTGACAAGATAAATGATGTGGATGTTGTCGGTATTTCTGATTATCCATTCGGTTTCTGCCATAAACTTGAATCGGTCACTCTCCCCGATACGCTGAAATATTTCACATGGGCATCGCTTGTAGCACCTGCAACAAAGGCAGGTTCGGATGAAGATGTCGAGCCGACAGTAAAGGAAGTTAAGATATCCGACACAAACCCGAATTTTACAGTTAAAGACGGTGTTCTTTTCTCAAAGGATACGAAAACTCTCATCGGCTGTCCGCCTGCACTGAGTTACAGCTTCAATAAACTGCCGAAAGAAACCGAGACTATCGGTGTTTTTGCGTTTGTGTGCAACAAATATATCAAGGAAATCAATATTCCCGAAACTGTTACAAAAATACAGATGAATGCATTCAGAGCCTGCCCGAATCTTACTTCTGTTGTTCTGCCAAAGTCTGTCACCGAGATACAGGGCGATACTTTCAGCTTTTGCCCATCCCTGACCGATGTTAAACTCAGCAATAAAGTTACTGCCATCGGCCCCTCTGCATTCGCTTACTGCGATTCACTGAAAAAGTTCAGCATCCCCGACTCTGTAACCTATCTTGGCTGGAATCCCTTTGAAGGATCGGGATGCATCGAGGTTGAGGACAATGTTTACTACGTCGGAAAATGGTGCGTCGGCGGCGACAAGAACAGACTGACCAAGCTTGGTTTAAGAGATGGCACTGTCGGAGTTGCGGAAATGTCATTTATCCTCGCTAACAGGATAACCGAGTTATATATCCCTTCCAGCGTCAAGTATCTGGGAACTATGTTCTATCAGGCAAGCCGTGGCGAACTGATGAGGATAACAGTGGACTGCCATACCCTTAATAAGGATGACCTCAAAGGCGCAAAGAAGATGAAAGATATCTATTTCTACTCTGCTGACTGCAAAATTGAGGACGATGAAGCAACTATCCCTGCAAAGTGGAAATATATTGAAGATGATACCAATTACGATGAACTTATCAAGCGTGAAAATGAAAATCAGACAGATTTATCATCAAATTATGCTTCTAAAACGACAATGTCAGCGGTAAATTCAACCCTTGTTGATCTTGACGAAAATGGCAATACTATCCCTGATTCAGCTCCATATACTGCCGCTCCTGTAATTGCTGCGGATGAGCCTTCTGCTTTCCTGACAGGTGAAAAAGATGCCGACGAGGGCGATGTAGTCATTCACGGCTACAAGGGTTCAACTGCCGAGGCTTATGCAAAGAAGTACAACAGACCATTTGAAATTATCCGTGACCTGGAATATGACGAAAAAGCTAAGCATACGAAGTTCACCGAGGGCGATTTTGAGTACATGACCGACGGCGAATATGCGTGGCTCAATGCCTGTGTGAACAAGGATATCAAGGAAGCTGTT
>JAEDMD010000228.1 GCA_016303195.1 Oscillospiraceae bacterium
ATTCTACCAGATTTTTGGGTGTTTGTCGACTGCTCTTTCAGTATAACACTTCAGCGTCATTGTTCACATCAGCAGCTTTTTTCTGTTCTTCAGTATATTTTGAATCTTGTCCAGTTGATGTTTTAGCATATTCTGTAAGAACGTCTGTTGCATCACGTCCGTCAATAATATTATCTTCATTTACATCTCCTAATTTATATTTTAATGATACTATTGGTTCAGTAGTTGTAGTAGATGGTTCTGTTGTCGTAGATGTGGTAGTTGAAGTAGTAGACGTTGTGGTTGGCTTTGTTGTAGTTGTTGTTGAGGTAGTAGACATTATGTCCGAAACATTAACTACACCATTATTCACTTCAAAAGGAACAGGGCGAAGCACCACCAAAGCCCAGCACATAATTCAGTCGTTCGCCCCCAACGAAGTCACCCCCGAAAAGGCTATGGAAATAGCGCAAGAGCTATGCCATAGGTTGCTGAAAGAACAGTATCAATATGTTGTTGCGATACACACCGACCATGAACATTGTCACGCTCATATCATCGTGAATAATACGAATTTTATCACGGGCAGAACCTTTGAAACGGAGCATAATCAGGGCAAGAAAAAAGACCGTGCATGGGCAGAAGTGCACTGTATCTCGGACGAGCTTTGCACGGAGAATAATCTGTCTGTTATTGAACCCCCCCGAAGAAGTCAAGGGAAAGTCGCACTGGGAGTGGGACATGAATAGGCAAGGTCTGTCATGGAAAGCCAAGCTGAAATACGCTATCGACCAAGTTGTTAAGGAGAGCGATGACTTTGCAGATTTCCTACTGAAATGCGCTCAGAACGGCATACTTGTCTACTACAATCCGGAGCATACGATAGACCTGAAATATATGCTTGCGGAACAGAAAGAACGCAATCCGAGGGCGAAATTTACAAGAGCAAAAACTCTTGGGTGGTTTTACGAAACGGAGCAGATCAAAAGCCGTATCGTTCACTACAAAAAAGCTATGGAATACAGCCCGAAAGCAAGGATCGTCCGTGTGCCTGTGCAGGTGGAGGAAAACAAGTTTATCCGTGACAGCATCGACCGCACCAACATGAATCTGACAAGCAAGGCAATGAATATTCTCACCAAGTACGGCGTGACTGCCGAGGAAGCAAAAGCCGAGAGCATAGCCGCATTCAGTGAGAGGGTGGCACTTGTTCAGGAGCTTAATGCTATTTCGGACGAGATCAAGGAGCTTGAAGAACGTCCTGAAACGCTCAGAAAATTCTGGGCTTTTAAGCCATATTATGATGAGTACAAGTCCCTCAGCGGACGAAAACAGGAGAAGTATAAAAAGGCTCACGGCGGTACTCTGGCTGATTATCATGAGCTGAAAAAGAAACTGTTGGAATGGTATCCAAGCGGTCATGTGCCGACTGCCGAAAAGTTGAATAAGCATATTGCCGAGCTGAGAAAACAATCGGCTCAGAAAAATGCACGATATAAGGCTGTAAAGCTGAAAGCGGACGAGCTGTCGCAGGCGGCGAATGAGATAGAACAGTATATCCGTCAGGAGCAGAAACGTGAACAGCAGAAAAATAGGTGGTGCTGGAATAACAGGTTCTCTGGCGAACGGAAATGCCCTCAGAGCCGTCTGTGACGGTTATGGGGAAACTATCCGCTGAAAAAGAAAAACGGCTCAGGGAGCTTACTATACGCTCTCCGAGCCGTCTGTATTTGTGAAATCAATCACTCTGTCACATATCTCCAATGCGGCAGGACGATGTGTCACAATCACAACGGTCTTATCCGTCATACTCCGCAGATTTTGTAGCAACCGTTTTTCTGTATCGGCATCGAGTGCGGAGGTCGCTTCATCAAGAAGCAGTATCGGGCTTTCTGAAAATATCGCTCTTGCAATCGCTATCCTCTGCATCTGCCCCTCGGAAAGACCGGTGCCGCGCTCACCGAGCAGCGTGTCAATGCCGGATTCAAGCTCCGATACAAAATCATCAGCGCAGGCAATATGCAAAGCCCTGTTGATACGCTCATCATTCCGCATATCTGCCTTGTCAGCGAAAGACACAACCTCACGAATCGTGCCGGACATGAGCTGATTGCCCTGCGGAACATAAGCAAACAATCTGTGCCATTCAGCCGTCAGCGATTTTGTGCCTTGCTTATCGGTCAGATAGCGCTCACCGCCGTCAAGCTGATAAATGCTCATGAGCAGTTTCAGCACCGTTGACTTGCCACAACCGCTATGCCCCGTCAAAGCCACATATTCGCCATTACTTATCTCAATGCTGATTTTTTTCAGCACAACAGGTTGATTATCTTTCGTTAGGTCTTTTATACTATCGACCGCAGGATAGTAGGTAAAATCGGCATTTTTCAGACCGAATGACCGCAGCTCATTGGTATAGTATTTCTTGACTTTTTCAATATCAAGAGCCTGCTTTTCGCTATCATCGGAGAAATTCTCTATCTCCATTAGTCGCTCAGCACTTGCCGTCATTGCGTAAAACCGTGGGAGATAGCCTGTGATATTGGCAAACGGTGCTTGTATCTGTGAGATAAGCTGTGTTATCGCTGTCAGTGTACCATAGCTGATCGTGCCGAGGAGTATCCCGTAACCGCAGTAGCACACCCCAAAGAGATACATTCCGTTCATCGCAAGCCCGAAACCAATATTGCAGAAGTTAGAGAAATGATTTTTTCGCATTCTTGCGGTTTTATGGGCTTCCATTCGCTCGCTTGCTTCATCTTCCGTCTGTTGTTCTGTTGCGAAAGAGCGTATCATCATCATACTGCCGATATGCTCTTGCAGGAAGATACGGAGCTTGCCGTCACGCTCCTGCACCTGTTTGTGCAGACGTTTCAGCACCTTGCGGAAAGCATAAGTGAATATAATCAGCAATATTCCGCAGGGCAGGAGGACACAGGCAAACCGCCAGTCCAGCACGATCATCATAATGACGGCGCTTATCAGCTTGACAACCATTCCGACCAGTCCGGGGAGTATTTCAACATAGCTGTCAGCGACCACTATCGTGTCATTGGTGAGCCTGTTCAGCCATTCGCCCGAATGGACGGCATTCACACTTGCGAAGTCTTTTCGGAGGATATTGTGCATCAGCCGAGCCTTGAAGATATTTTCAAAAGTGGACTTTGACAGCTCATTCAGCCAGCGAATGACCGCCCTCATACCGATCTGAGCGACCACAAGCAGTATCGTTAATATGACAAAGAGCCAAATGTACACTTGTCAATGATCTTGGACACTAACCCTCAAAAAATAAGATGTTAAGC
>JAEDMD010000020.1 GCA_016303195.1 Oscillospiraceae bacterium
TCACCAGCGTCGTACCAACCGCCGACACCGTCTACTGTGTAGCTCTTATCGCCGTCGAATTCAGCAGCGTAGAACTTAACCCACTCCGACTGAACGTAAGCGTCGTCCTTTGTATGGCCAGCCTTATGTGCGAGAGAAACCTTAGTTTCGTTCTTATTGTATTCAGCTTCAGAAGTGATGTACTTCTCCTCGATATCGATACCTGAACGGTTCTGATAGTAGTAGTTTACAGCGTTAGCAAGGAGATCGTTATCATAGATATCGTCGCCGATTGTGAACTCGTGTGACTCGTTCATAACGTAGTCAACACCTGTCTTCCAGTTTGTCCACATGAGCTTATCGCCGCTTGCCTTTGTATCCCAAGCACCCTTGAGGTTGAATGAAACTGTACCTGAAACACCAACTGAATCCTTTACGAAGATGGTGTACTTACCGGGTGTTGTAACCTCAGAGAAGTCGAGGATCTGAACGTACTTACCTGAATCCTTCTTCTTCTCACCGTATTCAGATGTTGAATTCTCGCCGTTACCTGATTCAGGATCCTGAACTACCTTCTTAGCAGTGCCCTTGTATACAGCTGTACCTGAAGAATCACGTACTTCGAAGTCACAAGGTGAGCTGTTATCTGTGCAGTATGAAGCGAGCTTTTCGAGATCTGTGTAGTAACCAACCTGGTTTACACGAACGTTGCTTCTTGGACGGATAACACCGAATTCGTTTGTCTTATCGAAGTCACCTTCGTCGCCTGTGATATCAACGAGCTTGAGGTTGTCGAAAGTAAGAGTTGAACCCTTAGGCATACCTGTATCGTTGCCGTTGTACAGACCGTGGTTGTCAGAATAGTGGAAAGCCCACTCGGAAGGACCAACAGGAGCTTCCTTCATTGTCCAAGTGTCCTTGAATTCAACAGTCTTGCCCTTTTCGAGCTTAAGAGGCTGCCATTCCTGACCTGAGATATTGTGCCAGTACTCGTTCTTACCGCTGTAGTCACCAACCTTAGCGTAGATGTAACCATCTGCTGAAGGAGTAACTTCACCGCTGATCTCGTACTCATGTCCCTGGATCAGAGTGATACCTCTGTGACGGAACTGGAGATCCCAACGGCCCTCAGGACCATCGTTTTCATCGATAGTAACTGTGTAAGCGCCATTCTCGATCTTGAAGTGCTGACCAGCAGGCTGAGACTCACAGGTGTGCCAAGGCAGTGCAGTACCGTCCTCGAAGTCACCGTTACCGAGTACATCGCCAGCAGAAGCTGTCATAGGAGCAATAGCAGCCACAGAAGAAGCGAGCATTGCAGCTGACATGAGGCTGCTAACAACAGCCTTTGTAATTTTCTTGTGCATTTAAATACCCTCCCTGAAAAAATTGAATATAAATGTTTTGATAACGCAATGCCAGTGCAAACATTGCGGTTATACCTTGATTTACATGGTTTGACGAGCAATGAAGTTCATGTAAGAACCTGCACCATTCCTTACTCATCACTAATATTATATTATATCGGACTTAAAAAGTAAATAGATTTCCTGAAATTCGTACATTTTCCTAATGCTCATCCAAATTTTTTGTGCATTTCACCAGCTTTTTACATAAATGTCACAAGTTAAGTACCAAAATATAGGATGATTTGTGAATAAGTTATTTATTCTACTTATTAAGCCCGATTTTCAGCAATTTTTGACTTGATTTTTCGTCAGGACTTATAACTTTCGGGAAGCTCCTTTACAATATTCAGCTTATACTTCTGAATTGAAAGAGCATCCTGTCCTGTAATGCCTGTGCCGTTTTCGTAAACGTCACCATTCTTAGCTCCCTCAGCCGTCAGGTGGTTCTTATCTGAACCTGTCTCGCTGAACTTTGAAGGATTAGCGATTGATTGCATCAAGAGAACAGCGTCTGCCAGGCTGACTTCGCTGTCGCAGTTAGCGTCGCCCCAAACTCTCTTGCTGTCGTTTCCACCGCTGACAGTTGTGGTTGTTGTGCCGTCATCAGGCTTTGCCGTAGTGTCGGATGTAACTGTTGTTGTGGTTGTTGTAGTTGTTGTAGTTGTTGTTTCTGTTGTTTTGATGACTGTTGTTTCTGTTGGCTTCGGGTCGTTTGATGAACTCCCGTTCTTGGTGTTCGGCTTAGCAACGAACTTAGTTCCGTCAGGTTCTTCGCCCCATGCGATCTCGCCGTTTACATACATCGGAATATGCTCATTGAGTGAATCAGCCTTCTTGAGGTCGGTCGCATCTTCAAGACCGCCAAGATAAGACCAGTCATTTGAAACATCCCATGCACCTGCTGTTGACTTGCCGTCTATTGCATCAGGGATAGAAATTCTGAACTGAACTTCGTCTCTGTGTTCGCTCTGACCTGTTGGCTGGATAGCTCTGCCGTCTGCGAACTTAATGCTTGCGTAGTATGTATTGCCTGTCGGGTCACCATCGTACTTGTAAGGACCTGTAACATCAGCATAGCCCTGCTCGCCTTCCTTGTACTGCTGTGACTTGCCTTCAACCTTGATATCGTCAACCGAAAGTCCTGCTGCGAGAACTTCTGAAACGTCGAAGTAATATCTGTACTCAACATCCTTCTCAACTCTTGCAGGCCAAGCCGTGTGGTTCATTGCCCACGCCTTGATCTCTGTGTAAGTTGCAGCAGGTGTGCCGTTGATTATTGCAGCAACTTCCCATTCTGCCCACTTTGGAGTTTCAGCAGGTGGGAAATCAGCATCGATAGCTCCGCCGTAATCATCCACCATAGCGCAGAGTGCTGCGGTATAGCCTGCATTGTAGTCGATAGCAACTTCTGAATACTGGTACTGTGAAACATCGTTCACGTACTTGCCGTCCTTGTCAGGGCCGCCTACCAGCGCACCGTAAAGAGTATGTGCATATTCAGTCTGCCATCCCTCTGCACCGCCTGATTCCTGACCGAGATCATTCCAGTGGTCGTCATGGATACCTGAAGCTGTTCTATGGTGGAATGCAGTCGGCTGATTATCGCCCATACCGAGAACGTAGCTCATCTTCAGGCCATTGTCGCCGAATACATAATCCATCTGGGATTTAGCCCAGTCGTTGTACTTCTTTGAAAGTGAAGCGTCATCCTTAAAGAGAGTATCGCTTGCCAGTTTTGCGAGGAATGCGGTAGTTGTTACGTGACGGGCGCTGCCCCAGTTAAAGAGCCATGCCATACCGTCAGGTGTGTAGTCTACCTTCTTTCCGCCGTAACCGTCGATCCAGTAATCGAGGTGGTGTGAAACGTGGTCTACCCAGTCCTTATTGCCTGTATTCAGAGCGTAAAGGTAAGCAGCAGCCTGTGAAGTATCATCCCAGCAGAGGCCCCATGTGTACTTGCGGTCTGTTGACTGGTTTTCCAGTGGGAAGTTCGGAATGTAATCCTTCTCGATCTTGTCGAGGTAGCTCTTGTCGCCTGTTGCCATGTACAGCCAGTTTGCGGCATACATACAATCGTCGAGCCATGAAGAAGAATTGTACATTCCTGTCATGCCGCCGATGTCCTCGTTGTCTCTGATCTTGTCAGCGCCCTCAAAGAGATCCTTTGCGTGTTCGAGGTATTCAGCTGCCTTGTCAGGCTGAGTATCCTTGAAGATAAGATATCCCTGAGCGAGACAAGCGGCAGAAAGGCCTGCAACAGATGCATTCTTGATAGTGTCATACGGTCTGTCCCAGTCACCGCCGTTGAGGTGATGCTTGCGGAGATAGACCTCAGCGCTGCACCAGATGTTATGGTCGGTAGAACCGCCTGTGAAGTCGCCGATAGTACCGATCATTTCGCCGCCGCCCTTGTCGCAGGCCATAACATAGTCCATACCCCACTGGATATTGTTGCGGTAAGTCTCACCGAGACCTGCCTTGTCAACAGCATCCTTGTACTGGATATAGCCCCATGCCATGATAGAAGCGGAATAAGCGTTTGTAAGTGTAAACTTGAAGTGGTCACCTGCATCGAACCAGCCGCCGGGAACTACATCAGTTTCCTTGCCGTCCTCGTTGACCATTGAATCAGCTCTCCACGGAACCTGATTCCATTCAGGGAGCTTGCCTGACTGCTGTACCTCATAGAAGAACATCGACTTCTGGAGGGCTTCAGCGTAATTGTAATCTGAAGCAGCAACAGTTGTTGCAGCTGTCGGGAAGTAAGCGAGTATACCGGCGGACATCGCCATTGCCGAAACAGCGGCAGTTACTTTTTTCATTATCATTTTTAATACCCCTCTCGTATTAAATTGGCATACCATGCCTATACATATTAAATTTACAACATTTGCAGAAATTTGTCAAGAGCGTTTCAGCAAAGCAACGAAAAAGTAGCAGATTGACCAAATAATTTCTTTAAATATTGTGAGGAACAACAGCTAAGAAGTTTATACTATTATAATAGTGAAATTTCAGCGATGAAAATAATGACCCCGTGAACAGAAGTCCACGGGGCTGTGATACATATTAAGTTACCGAATTATTCAGCATCCTCTGCATCGTCATCAGAATCTTCAAGGAGAGCACGCATGGAAATGCTGATCCTCTTTGAATCGTAGTCGATATCGATGATCTTAACATCGACCTCGTCGCCAACTGCGAGAACATCCTTGACATTCTCGACCTTTCTGTCAGCGATCTGAGAAATGTGGATAAGGCCGTCTACACCGTCGATGATCTGAGCGAATGCACCGAAGCTGGTGATAGAAACGATAGTTGCCTTAACAACATCGCCTACATTGTACTGTGACTTGAATACTTCCCAAGGATTGTCCTCAGACTTCTTGTAGCCGAGAGAAATTCTGTTTTCTTCTCTGTTGAGATCCTTGATGTAAACTTCGAGAGTATCGCCAACATTAACAACTTCACTTGGGTGCTTGATGCGCTTCCATGAAAGTTCGGAAATGTGAACCATACCATCGATGCCGCCGAGATCAACGAAAGCACCAAAGCTGGTGAGTGACTTTACCTTACCTGTGTAAGTAGCGCCAACCTCTGCTGTATCCCAGAACTTAGCCTGAGCCTCAGCCTTCTTTGCATCCTGAACAGCCTTGATAGAACCAACTGCTCTCTTTCTGCCTTCGGTTACTTCGATAACAACGAATTCAACCTTCTTCTTGAGGAGCTGCTCAAGATCGCCGCCTCTTGGAAGACCTGTCAGTGAAGCAGGGATAAAGATCCTTACGCCGTAAACTGTAAGAGTAACGCCCTTGTTAACAACGTGCTGGATAGTGCCTTCAAGAACAGTTCCCTCTTCCTTAGCCTTAACGATCTTCTCATAGCCGGCCTGCTCGTCAACCTTTCTCTTAGAAAGAGCAACAGTACCTTCAGCATCGTTTACCTTGATAACGATAAGCTCAATCTCATCGCCAACGCTTACGATATCAGCAGGCTTCTTTGAAGGATCATCTGTGAGTTCGTCAAGAGCAACATAGCCTGTGTGCTTAGTACCGAGGCTAACAACTGCTTCTGTATTATTAACGGCTTCAACAGTAGCTTTTACTTTCTCTCCTGTATGTATTTTTTTGAATGACTCGTCGAGTGCAGTAGCAAAATCGAAGTCATCCTGATTTGCAAGAATTTCATTTTCTGCCATTTTGGTTTGTACCTCCTTGATTATATAAGCAGGAGTGGAAGCCCCTGCCGTAATGCCGATCCTGTCGGCATTGGGAAGCATTAAAGTCCGAAGTTCGTCCGAATTCTCGATATGATAGGTCTGACAATATCTGCTGCACACCTCATACAGCTTGACTGTATTCGAGCTGTGCCTGCCGCCGACCACAAGCATGATATCAGAGTTCTTGGCAAGTTCTGCCGCATCTGACTGTCTTGTATCGGTAGCATTGCAGATGGTATCAAAAATAACGATGTTAGGGTCGTCCTTCGGGATCACGTTTAAACAATCATCCCATACTACTATATTATACGTCGTTTGCGCCACAATTGCAAGCTTTTTTCCAAAATTTTTATAGTTTTTTTCAAAAAAGTCTTTTAGCTCAAAGTTATCCTTAAAAACAAGGTAATTTTCGTCACAATGACCAACGATGCCCTGAACCTCAGGATGATCTTTATCGCCTGCAATAAGAATGAAGTAACCCTCTTTTGTTTTCTCCGCAACGATCTTGTGTATCCTTGAAACGAACGGACAGGTAGCATCCAGCATACGGTTGCCCTTTGCCCCGATCGCCTCATAAACATCCCTGCCGACACCGTGGGAGCGGATAACGACCGTCTCATCAGCTTCAAGCTCATCCACCGACTCTATTATTCGAGCGCCCTTGTTCTTCATATCGTTTACAACATCCTGATTGTGGATTATCGGGCCGAGAGTTGCCACACGGGTGTTATTCTCCAGTTCGCTGTAAACCATCTTCACGGCTCTGTCCACTCCGAAACAGAAGCCTGCGGAATCCGCAACAACTACCTTACTCATCGCCGCCATCCTCCTTCATTTCGATTTTCGGCTGTTCCTCGCCTTCCAGAGCAAGCTGACCGCCCTCTACAAGCTCCTTGATGTCAGCCATGTAGCGTTTTTTCAGCTTCACGAGCTGTCGTGGATTCGGCTCGTCGCAGACCTCAACATATTCTGACGGGTCGATGGGAACGCCGTATTTTATGGTGATCTTCTTACGGAATTTCAGTTCACCGTCATAAACTATTCCAACAGGTACGATAGGCTTTCCCGAACGAGCCGCAACAAGTGCCGCACCTGTATGGCCTTTGTGGACTTTTCCGTCCTTTGAGCGGCTTCCCTCAGGAAATATCATCAGATCGCCCTTTTCAAGGCGCTCAACGGAAGTGTCGATGACCGACATATCGCCTTTTCCACGGGACACGGGAAATGCTCCGAGAAAGCGGATAAGAGCGCCGAAGGACTTTTTCTGAAAAAGTTCTTCCTTTGCCATGAACGAAACAAAGTTCTTGTCAAAAACTCCCACAAGCGGCGGATCAAGATTAGACCTGTGATTCGGGGTGTAGATGACTGTCGTGTCGGTGGGGATATTCTCTTTTCCCTCTATTTTTATGCTGTATGCAGCACGCATATAGCATCTCACCAGAAACTTGACAAAACCGTACATATTACTTTCCCTCGCCGGTTTTTTCGTTGATTATCTTAACGATTGCATCTGCCGACTGTTCAAGATCCAGCTCCGTGGTATCCACCAGAACAGCGTCCTCAGCCTGTTTCAGAGGTGAGACCTCACGGGTCATATCCTGATGGTCACGCTCAATGATATCGCTGAGTATCTCCTCATAGCACGGGCAGTTCGGCTTCTCTGAAAGCTCTTTGAAACGGCGGTTTGCACGTTCCTCAGCAGAGGCAGTCAGGAATATCTTTACATCCGCATTTGGCAGAACAACTGTGCCGATGTCACGGCCGTCCATGATAACATTGTTCTCAGCGGCGATCTTCTGCTGAGTTCCGAAAAGGTACTTGCGGACAGCAGGGATAGCGGAAGTTCTTGAAGCCGCCATTGAAATTTCAGGAGTTCTGATAAGGTCGGAAACATCCCTGTCTCCGAGGAAAACTCTCTGTGCGCCGTCGATGAATTTAAGCGAAACATCGGCATTTTCAAGCGCTTTTTCAATGTCCTCGTCAGCTATTTTGTTCTCGGTGATAAAAAGGGCGATAGTACGGTAAAGAGCGCCTGTATCCACGTAAATGTAGCCAAGTTTAGCCGAAACCATCTTGGCAATTGTGCTTTTTCCTGCACCTGCAGGGCCGTCAATAGCGATGTTGATGTTCTTCATAGTAAAAACTCCTTTATGTTTATTTATTTATCATGTACCCTTGCACATTCAGTACATCTCCCCAACCTGTCAAGCTCCATTTTCGGAAGTGTCCTCATAAACTCCCTTGCTGAGACTGCATCTTTGAAGTCGGGCAGTTCAATGTACGGACTGTAGCCGCTTTTTCCACATATGGCGCAGGTGTTGATGTACTTTTTGGCTGATGCGTTCCATTTTTCGATATACAGCGAAAATCCTCGTTTTGTGTGCTTGCTGTGCGACATGACATCACTCCATATCGGGAATGTAATAAAGGTCAGCCCTTATCTCCTCGGAAAGTTCCATGAGTTTCCGCCATTCTTCGGCATTTTTCACCGCTTCAACATTCCGGAGTTCGGGATGCTCCTTTTCCATTGCACAGAAACTCTCAAACAGTGATATGCTCTTTTCGGCGATATCACAGTCTATCCAGCCTTCATCGAGGTAAATACGCAGATTCTTCTCACAAAGATAAGTCCTGATGTAAATATCGAAATCCTCAAAAACACGTGCGCCGACTTTGATATCATCCTCTTTGATAAGCGCTGTCGTGAACGATTCAAGGGTGCGTATATAGCCGATGTAGATATCTTCCTTTGTAAATGTGAATTTGCTCATATTTCATCCTTTCAGATTCTGACAGACCGATATCACAAGGTCAGTCACGATGGCGGTCACAGCAATGACGCTGAATGTCACGCAGACACGTTTCGGCAGTTTTTCGCTTATCTTCCCCGAAAGCGGGTGCAGACCATAGAAATATGCCACAGCCATAATGCCGAAAATCCCGCTTGAAACTCCCGATGAGCGGTCAAGAATGGACATCGGCCATGTTTTGTATGTCCAGAACTGCTTGTGGAAAATATACTCCAGCAGATATGACGCTCCCAGTTCAAAGACCGTAGTTATGACGAATGCCGCAATGAACAGCAGAACGGGATTTATCTTCTTTCTTATTATAAACAGCAGAATGAACGCTCCCACGGCATAGATCGGAATTATCGGCAGGTGAAGAATCCCCCTGTTCTCGAACCTGTGAAGCAGTATCCACACCGTCACAACTTCATATATCCAGCCTACAAATCCTGCCGCCACAAATTCAAAGACGTAGCGGAAAAATATTCGTTCCGCTGAATTTTTCATGTCACTCATACTCCACTCTGCTTTCTGTTTCCTGATATTTCATATATTTATTAACAATTCACAGCCGCCGTATACGCCGTAGAAAAGGCTATTTGCAGGTTAAAACCGCCTGTATATGCGTCAATGTCGATGACCTCGCCTGCAAAGAAAAGTCCGGTGACAAGTTTCGACTCCATCGTTTTCGGATTTATCTCCTTGACAGATACGCCTCCGCTTGTGATGATAGCCTCGTCAATGGGACGGAAGCCTGATATCCGCACAGGAAAGGCTTTCAGAAGCTCTCCGAATTTATGCCTTTGCTCCTTTGTGATGCTGTTTACTTTCTGCTCGGCAGGTATGCCCGAAAGTCTCACAGCCACAGGTATCAGCTTTGCAGGCAGCAGCTTGCGTATTCCGTTTGAAAAGTCACGATTGAGATTTTCAGCGAAATCACGCTGTATCCTTGCGTCAAGCTGTTCAGGTGTAAGGGCAGGTTTAAAGTCAATAAGCAGTTTATAGCGGTTCGGCTTCATGTCACGGATGTGTGAGCTTGCACTGAGGACCAACGGGCCGCTGACACCGAAATGAGTGAACAGCATCTCCCCTTGTTCGCTGTATATCGCCTTTTCGCCGTCCATCAGCTTCAGATTGACGTTACGGAGCGAAAGTCCCATCATTTCTGTACAGTACTTGTCAGGCGAAGTCAGCGGAACAAGACTCGGTTTCAGCTCAGTGACCGTATGTCCCACGGATTCAGCAAGGGTATAGCCATCACCTGTCGAGCCTGTATTCGGATAGGACCTGCCGCCGCAGGCAATTATCACAGAAACCGAGGGATAGAGCTTTCCGCCAGCCTTAACGCCCGTAACAGCTCCGTTTTCGGTAGTAAGAGCGGTTACACGGGTATGTATGGTCTGTACACCGAGATTCTTCATCTCATAAGCGAGAGCATCGGCAATATCATTGGCATTGTCGCTGACAGGGAACACACGGTTTCCCCTTTCGGTCTTGAGCGGTACACCAAGTTCCTCAAAGAAATTCATGGTATCGTCCGCATCGAAGTTTGAGAACGCACTGTACAGAAACCTCGGATTTACGGGAATATTCTTCATATGCTCCTCAGTTGAACTGTTGTTGGTAACGTTGCATCTTCCTTTTCCCGTGATGCGGAGTTTGCGCCCCAGCTTTTCGTTCTTCTCGAAAACGATAACAGATTTTCCCCAGCGAGCCGCCTGAACCGCTGCAAGACAGCCTGCCGCACCGCCGCCGATTATGATAACATCAGTCATAGTTTATCCCTTTCTTCCGCCGATCGTCTTTTTCTTCTGAGTGGCATTTCTACCCCTCTGATGCGAATTAGCGTTATTTTTTCCACGATTTCTGTCATTTCTGCTGTGGGCATTTTTCTGATTCGGTGCAGGCTTTTTATCATCCTGAACCAGACAATTGGGCGATGTACCGATGAGATCACGCCTGCCCGCCTTTTTCAGCGCTTCAAGGACGATCTCCCTGTTCTGAGGGCGGAAATACTGGAGCAATGCCCTCTGCATAGCCTTTTCTTTGGGAGTTTTAGGTACATATACCTTCTCCATCGTGTACGGGTCAAGCTCGGTATAGAACATCGCTGTGGATATCGTTCCGGGTGTCGGATAAAAGTCCTGTACCTGTTCGGGACGTATCTTGTTGTCACGGAGGAACAGTGCAAGTTCAATGGCTTCATTCAGCGTACTTCCCGGATGCGAGGACATGAGATACGGCACAAGATACTGCTCCTTGCCCATGCCCTTTGTGATCTCGTAGAATCGCTTCTGAAAGCGCTTGTATGCCTCGATGTGAGGCTTTCCCATCTTGTCAAGGACTACCGCTGAACAATGTTCCGGAGCAACTTTGAGCTGACCGCTGACATGGTGCATGATAAGCTCTTTCATAAACTCGTCGTCCTTGTCCTCGATAAGATAGTCATATCGGATTCCCGAACGGATGAAAACACGCTTTATTCCCTTTATTTTGCGGAGTTTCCTGAGCATTGCCAGATACTCCGTATGGTCAACTTTCAATGCAGGACACGGCTTCGGAGCAAGACATTTCTTGCCCATGCACAAACCCTTGCTGAGCTGTTTGTCGCATGACGGATGGCGGAAATCCGCTGTCGGGCCGCCTACATCGTGGATATATCCCTTGAAATCGGGCATTTTTGTAATTCTCTCAGCCTCGGCAAGAACTGACTCCTCACTTCGGCAGGTAACTCGTCTGCCCTGATGGAGTGCAATTGAACAGAAATTGCAGTAGCCGAAACATCCACGGTTATGGGTGATGGAGAAGCGCACCTCCTCAATGCCGGGCACACCGCCCAAAGCCTCATAAGATGGGTGATACTGCCTTGTGTACGGTAGCGAATAAACGTAGTCAAGCTCCTCGGTTGTAAGGCTGTAAGCAGGCGGATTCTGTACGAACATCATTTTTCCATGACGCTGTATGATAGTCTTTCCGTATACTTCATCCTGCCAGTCATATTGTATCTTTACCGCCTTTGCGTACTCTGGCTTGCTGTCCCGCACCTGCTCAAATGACGGACACTGAGCCGCTCCGAGAGGAGTGTTCACAGGCTCGGTAAGATAGCATGTGCCTCGGATATCATGGATATCACGTATATTTTCACCATTTGCCAGTCTCGGACAAAGCTCCTGTATCTGATGCTCTCCCATGCCGTACATGAGCAGATCAGCACCGCTGTCAACGAGAATGGAAGGTCTTACGGCATCGTCCCAGTAGTCGTAATGGGCGAAACGCCGCAGAGATGCTTCAAGTCCGCCGATCGCTATGGCGATGTCGCCGAAGTATTCACGTATCTTCTGACAGTAGACTATCACTGCACGGTCGGGACGTTTTCCCGCCTGTCCGCCTGCTGTATACGCATCATCCGAGCGCTTTCTCTTAGCGGCGGTGTAGTGTGCGACCATTGAATCAATATTTCCCGAAGTTACAAGAAATGCATACTTAGGCGCTCCGAAACGCTTGAAATCACGGTCGGTATGCCAGTCGGGCTGAGAGATAACTCCCACGGTGTAGCCCATAGCTTCGATAAGACGGGTAACGATAGCCGCACCGAAACTGGGATGGTCAACATAGGCATCCCCTGTTATGTATATGAAGTCGAACTGCTTTATGCCCAGTTCGTCCATTTCTTTTTTCGTGGTGGGAAGGAATCCCTCGTACATAAAAATCCCCCTTGATTAATTAAGATCGCTGCTCTGCGGATCGTTTGATCTGTTCAGCCAAGGATGTCGTGCAATACGCTTTTCAGAGTGCCATAATATATATCTGGCAAGGGTTGTCCTCGCCCCATATTTCCGTAATGACTTCCAGTTCCTTGAAGCCGCAGGCAAGATAGAAGCGGTTGGTCTCGTCGTAGTCCTCATACATTCCCATCTTCACCGTCTTTACCTGCATGAACTGATAGCCCATTTCCTGTGCAATCTTACGGGCTTCCTCGAAAAGCTGACGACCCAGACCGTGGCGGTGATACTCTTTCAGCACACCCATAACTGCGATCTCCACAGTTTCACGGCCTGTCTCTTTCAGACAGAGAAATCCCACGTATCTGCCGTTCTCTTTTGCCGCAAGGAATATCCGGTCAACGCTTTCAGCGATGTACTGCTCTCTGCTTTCATCCACCTCGAACCAGTCGTGGAGCGCTTCAAGAACTTCTCTTGCTATGGCCTTTTTCTTCTCGTTATCTTTTATCTGTTCTATCATTTTTTTCACCTTTGTTTAAGGCAACACCGCACAAAGCCCGCCTGACGGCTTTGCACTGAATCTGCGGACATATTTTCCGTCATCTTGCACAGAAATCCCTTGACATACGATAGTATGCCTGCGGAATTTCTATACAATCTGACGAAAAATCTGTCACAGCATCTTCAGCACAAGCTTTGTGCGGTGTTGCCTTAACGGGCGGATGATATCCGCCCCTACCATGCATTTATCAATCCATTTCCATACGCATACGGCGCTCGTCATACTGCATCTTCGACATGAGAACTCGTCTCGGCTTTGCGCCTTCGCTCGGCCCGATAACTCCTCTTTCTTCCAGTTCATCCATGATACGTGCGGCTCTTGCATAGCCCAGCTTCAGCTTTCGCTGGAGCATTGATGTGGAAAGCTGTCCTGCGTCAACTGCCACCTTTATGGCACGTTCAACATAGTCCTCGTCGCTTCCGTCAGCATATCCTGCATCTCCGCTGTCACCGTGTTCACCCTTTGATGCAGGCACAAAGCTGTCAACAGCCTCCTCGATGGACTTATCGTAAACAACTCCGTCAAACTGCTTCTTGATGAAATCCAGAGTTGCGTTGATATCCTTGTTTGAAGCGAAACATCCCTGCACACGGACAGGATCGGTCGCACCTATCGGCATATAGAGCATATCGCCGTTTCCGAGAAGTTTTTCTGCGCCTGCACAGTCAATGATAGTACGGCTGTCCACCTGAGATTTAACTGAAAGTGCGATTCGGCTCGGAATATTCGCCTTGATGATACCTGTGATAACATCTGTTGTCGGTCGCTGTGTAGCTACAACAAGATGCATACCTGCGGCTCGTCCCATCTGTGCAAGTCGCTGAATGGAATCTTCAACCTCATTCTTGGCAACCAGCATCATATCTGCCAACTCGTCAATGAATATTACTATCTGCGGCATTTTTTCAATGTCTCCGTCCATCTCAGCCAGTTCATTGAATGATTTAAGATCATTTGCTCCGTTGTCGGCAAATATCGTGTATCGCCTCATCATTTCATTTACAGCCCATCCCAGAGCGCCTGCGGCTTTCTTTACATCTACTACGATAGGGATGAGAAGATGCGGTATGCCGTCAAAAACCTTGAATTCAACTATTTTCGGGTCAATGAGTATCAGCTTCACTTCGTCGGGGTCGGCATTGAAAAGGATGCTCATGATTATTGAACGTGTACAGACTGACTTACCTGAACCCGTTGTACCTGCAATGATAACGTGAGGCATCTTGGCAATATCGCCAAGAATGACGTTGCCTGTGATATCCTTGCCTACTGCGAATGTCAGCTTGCTTGCGGCATTCTTAAAATCCGGAACTGAAAGTATCTCTCTGAGAGTTACCATATCTTTCGTGCCGTTCGGTATCTCGATTCCGATCGCAGATTTTCCGGGAACAGGGGCGATTCGCACTCCCTGAGCCGCCAGTGAAAGGGCAATATCATCAGCAAGTCCTGTGATCTTTTTTACCTTGACACCGACACCCGGCTGTACCTCATAACGTGTGATGGCAGGGCCACGATAGATGTCCTTTATCTTTACTTCAACGCCGAAACTACGCAGAGTATTGACGATAACGTCAGCCTTTTCACGCATTTCCCTCATAGCCTCGTCCCTGTTAACACGCACATCCGCATTTGCCAGCAATTCAAGATTCGGACGCACATAAGCAGGCTTTGCAGGAAGCGCAGGTTCAGCAGCTATCTCCTCATCAATGTCAAACGGCGGCAATTCCATAGTTTTGCTGTCTGCCGCCTTGTTTATGAGTTCTTCAAGGCTCGAATCATCCTGTTTCGGCTTTGTCGTTTTTGGCTCACGCTTCGGCTGAACAGATTCGGGGAATATTTCAAAATCGTCATCAATGTTATGTATCTGGTCATCCGTAGGTATCCGTATATCCATGAGGAATCCGTCATCCGCAGGCTGTTCCTCTATCGGCTGTGAGAAACGGATATTCCGTTCGGGTATCGGCTTGTCTTCAGGCTGCGGCAGCATATTCACCGCCTCGATATCCTTATTGAAACTGTGTCTTTCACGGTCATCATCAATATTGTCATCGTCGATAGGCTCATCACCAAATTCTACGCCCATAAGAAGATTATCCAGACCTTTTGCGCCCTGCTTCATCCACTTGAAAGGCTTGCCGAGAATTCCGAAAAAGTCATTCATACTGCTTCCCGTAACGAACATCACAAGTACGAAAACCGCAACCGCCATGAGTATCCTTGCGCCTGCTTTTCCCATATATTTCAACAAAGGATAAGCGATGAGCCATGATGCCGCACCGCCGCCTTTAAGGGATTTTCCCTCAAGATAAAGCTGACTTGCAACCTCCAGCTTTGTGCCTTCGGGGAGCGCACCCACAGTAAATATCTGCAATGCACCGCTGGCGAGGAAAGTGAGCAGAAGTCCGCATACCACCCTGAGAGTGGTCTTTTCGTTGCTTTTGTCTTTGCCGATCATGATCGCCGAGTATAGTAAAGTTGCAGGTATCATCACAGCGGCAATGCCGAAAAGTCCGTGAAGTATCTCATGCATGACTTTCCAGCCCGACGAGCCTGACACGAAAAACATCAGCGTCAGAAGAACTCCTGCCGCAAAAAGCAGTACAGAAGTTGATTTTCCCGCCGGGTCACGTTTGGTTTTTTTGGCTTCGGCAGGCTTGGATTCGGCTGCTTTTGGCTCAGCCTGCTTTTTTGCAGGAGTTTTTTTAGCCGCAGTTTTCTTTGAAGTTGTAGATTTTTTCTTTTTGGATTCTGCCATTACGATCTCCGTTTCTTTTGTTCAATGCTGATTTTCCACAAATTTATTCATACCTCGGAGCAGTATTCCCGATCATCTCATACAGACATTCCAGCGCATCGCCGAGAGTTCCCATGTGGTCGATCAGTCCCAGTTTTTCGGCAGTTTCGCCGTCAACAACACTTCCCACATCCATTGCAAGCTCCTCAGTATTCATCATCAGGCTTCGCAGTGAATCCTCTGAAATATTGCTGTTTCTGACCACAAAGTCAACGATCCTGTCCTGCATCCTGTTGAAAAATGAAAGTGTCTGTGGAACACCTAAAACCGTGCCGTTCATCCTCACGGGATGGATGGTCATAGAAGCACTTGGCACGATGAATGATCTTTTCGCACTCACCGCAAGGGGCACACCGATAGAATGTCCGCCTCCCAGAACAAGCGAAACAGTGGGAGTTTTCATTCCTGCGATAAGTTCTGCAATGGCAAGTCCTGCTTCCACATCGCCTCCGACAGTGTTGAGAATGATAAGAAGTCCCTCAACGCTCCTGTCCTGCTCGATGGCAACAAGGGCGGGGATGATATGCTCATATTTTGTGGTCTTGTTCTGCTCCGAAAGTACATAATGTCCCTCTATCTGACCGATTATGGACAGACAATGGATAAGATGCTTTGAATTCTGTGAGACAATTTTGCCGTTTTCTTCGGCAAGGAGAGCTTCATTAAGCTCCTTTTCCGTATCGTTGTTTTCGTTCATGATATCGCCTCCGTTCAACAAGTTTATTATAACCTGCCTACGTAAGCGTATACATATTTATTATACACTTTTTATGCTGTAAAGTCAACTATTGGATTTTTGTCACTCACGGCAACAGCATTTACTAAAAAAAATAACAAAACCGCCGAAGGCGGCATTTCTGGG